>JBFIZG010000200.1:0-6439 GCA_041604955.1 Gemmatimonadales bacterium
CAACGTCTCGTGACAGGCCAACGCGGCATCTTGCAGCAGACGAACAAACACGTCGGGGTCCGTCTCTTCCGCGACATACGCGCCGTGGAAGCTCCGCGCCACCTCCTGCACGAGTGCTTGTATCGCACACCGTGCCGCCTCCTCTCCTCCTCCGCCACCTCCAACCCCGTCGGCGACCATTGCCAACGATGCGAGCCGCTCCGGCTCGAGCCCGTTGTTTACCTCGCCCTCGATGCTGCTCCGGTCCATGACCACGCCGCGAGATAGAGATCCGAGAAAGTAGTGGTCCTGATTGCTTTGACGCGTCTTGCCCGGATGTGTCAGGCCCCACGCATCGATGTCGGCGTGCCGAGGCTTGACGATCGGCGCTGAAGAAACGGAGGCGTCCCTTGTGGTCATCAGACCTCCCCTGGCAACGGTAAAGCGTGAGTGTCCTGTTTCGACTTCACACCTCCGCTCAAGGTACGCTCGCGGCACCAAACACACTAGGCGAGCTGAGCGTCGCTCAGTACAGTTTTGGGGAGTGGGATTTCGGCGTCGCAGAGGAGAGATTGAAAGATGCAACAGGTTGAAACTGACGTACTGATCGTCGGCGCCGGCATCGCCGGTCTGAGCCTTGCACTCAGGTTGGCCGATCGCGCTCGTGTAGCGCTCCTCGCCAAGGGACCGTTGGTGGAAGGGTCGAGCGTATACGCTCAGGGCGGGATCGCGGCGGTGCTCGACTTGACCGATTCTGTCGATGCCCATGTACAGGATACGCTTGTCGCCGGGGGCGGTCTCTGCGACGAGGAGGTCGTTCGGTTTGTGGTCGAGCAGGGGCCGGCGTGCATCCGGTGGCTCATCGATCACGGCGTTCCGTTTACGAAGAACATGGACGCGGGCGACAATGGCCCGTACCACCTCACCCGGGAGGGTGGACACAGCCACCGGCGAATCATTCACGCAGCAGATGCCACCGGGCGTGCAAGTACGACAACTCTCGAACGACACGTACGCGAGCATTCGAATATCGCGCTGTTCGAGGACCACATTGCCGTCGATCTCATTACCCGCGCTAAGCTCGGCCTTCCGAATCAGAGTTGTGTGGGCGCCTACGCCCTAGACCGCGGGACGGACACGGTGCGGGTGTTCCGCGCCCCGATCGTTGCCCTCGCCACCGGCGGCGCAAGCAAGGTGTACCTCTACACGAGCAACCCCGACGTCTCAACTGGCGACGGTGTCGCTATGGCTTGGCGCGCGGGGTGTCGCGTCGCAAACATGGAGTTCGTTCAGTTTCATCCCACGTGTCTCTACCACCCCAAGGCCAAATCCTTTCTGATCAGCGAGGCGGTTCGGGGCGAGGGCGGGATACTTCGTCTGCCTGACGGCTCCGAGTTCATGGAGAATTTCGACACACGGCGAGAACTCGCACCGCGTGACATTGTCGCCCGGGCGATCGATCACGAGATGAAACGGCTCGGGCTGGATTCGGTGTTTCTCGATATCAGCCACAAGCCGGCCGAATTCATCACGACACAGTTCCCCACCATACACGAGCGCTGCCTGTCACTCGGCTTCGACATGACACGAGAACCACTCCCCGTCGTCCCAGCGGCCCACTATACGTGCGGGGGAGTCGTCACCGACCGGTTTGGTCGAACGGACCTGCCCGGCCTCTACGCCATTGGTGAAACCGCGCACACCGGGCTCCACGGAGCCAACCGGTTGGCAAGCAACTCGCTGCTCGAATGTCTCGTGTTCGCTGCGTCGGCGAGCGACAATATCGCGCGGCAGGTCCGTTCGGCCGACCCTAGTCCCACGATTCCCGAGTGGGACGAGAGCTGGGTAACGGATTCGGACGAGGACGTCGTCATCTCACACAACTGGGATGAGGTTCGGCGAACGATGTGGGACTATGTCGGAATCGTCAGAACAAAGAAGCGGCTGGAGCGGGCCAAACACCGGGTGGATCTCTTGATGCGAGAAATTCACGAATACTACGCGCAGTTCCGACTCACACGGGATCTCATTGAACTTCGGAATCTTGCGCTCGTTGCCGACCTCATCATCCGTTCGGCCATGAACCGGAAGGAGAGCCGCGGATTGCACTATTCGTTGGACTATCCCGATCTCGTCGATCCGGCGCGGGATACGGTGCTGGAACCATCGCATGAACAGCGATTGCAGGTTTGAGTTCGCGGCTCGAGGAGTGTCGCGCTACGCTCGTGCGGCTGTGCGGCCTCCCATCATCGCGGCTACGTAGGCCTCGAGACAGTCAAACGATCCGTCGCGGGAGCCGGGGGTTCATGCCCTGGATCAATGCCAGATGGCTCAGTCCCGTCTTGTCGGCGACGGCATGCGGGAGGATCGACGGATCATCCGGACCAATCAGGGTCGCCACGTCTCCCACTTCGACAGACTTCTCCCGACCAAGCTCCAGTATGGTGTGGGCCGAGTTGATCGCCAGCACCGGATAGAGTTTGTCTCCGATGAGCACCTCGCACGTGCCCGTGGCCGAGCGGGGGTACCCATCAGTACGACCAATCGGGAGCAACGCAATCCACGTTGGTCGCGCCGCGACATACGAACGGTAGAATCCGGCGCTCTCACCAGGCTGCAGCAATTCGACCCGCACGACGCGGGCGCGCAGTCGGAAAACCGGCCTGAGGTCAGCCAACGCGTGCATGCCTTCGACGCCCGGGTAGTTGCCAAACAGCGCGTTGCCCGGGCGTACCATGTCCAGGTGCGCTTGCGGGAGCTGGAACAGCTCGAAGGTAGGAGCCGCGTGCAGGGTGCCTAGCGACAGACCCCGGGTCCGGGCCCAAGTCACGATGTCCTGAAACCGCTTCAGTTGTTCGCGATCAAACTCCAACTCGTGCACGAACATCGTATAGGTCCCCTCGACCTTCGCCGTTTCCCTGGTACATAGTGCCTCCAACCACGGCCGGGCTCGCCGGTAGGGCATGCCCTCCCGATTCATACCCGTGTCCAGGAACATTTGAACCGGTACGGGATGGCCGAGCCGTCGTGCCACGCGGTCGACCCGCTCTGGTGCGTCATCGAGCCATAGCGACGCATGAACATCGATCCGCGCCAATACCTCCATCTCTTCTTCCGACACCTCCGCCATGTTGAGAACGGGTTTGGTGACGCCGACCTCTCTCAATGCCACGGCCTCCTCAACCCTCACGCACGCGACGCCGCCAACTTCGGGGAAGTCCACAAGGAGAGGACCGACCGCGCGGTCGCCAAGGCCGTATGCATTGTTCTTGACCACGGCGAGAATCGGCCGGCCGCCCGCCAAGCGAGACGCTTCGCGCACGTTGTGTCGAAACGCCGCCTTGTCGATCTCGATCCAGGGATCCGGGCTACTCGACGGGAGTACCGTGCGTACCGCCGGCGCCGGTCGGACATTCTGCGTGGAACTACGGGGGCCCGTGGCGCATGCACCGGCCGCGGACAAGCCAAGGGCGCTTCCCGCCCATTCGAGGAACCGCCGACGGGAACACGACGTTACCGTGGAGTGCTGAGTCTTCAACGAAACACCCACCTAACGGCGAACGTACTTTCGAAGCCCCCGCGGATTGACTTCGGCCCCAAACACGTTGCCTGACGCATCCGCCGCGACCCCTTCAGCTCCGCTCGTCCCCGAGTTGTCGGGGTCGGGCTCGGGATCCGGAATGAACGCTGTGACCCAACCGTCCTTTGCACTGCCGATTCTAATTCCCCGCTTCCAACCCGGATTGCGTCGCGTGTTTGACTCGGAGTCGGCGGAGTACAGAATGTCGTTGCCGTCGATGTAGAGTCCGCTCGGTCGGCCGAACTGCGTCCACGTCGCGATATAGTTCAGATCCTGATCGAAGATCTGGACACGGTTGTTGTATCGATCGCCCACGAACAACCGTCCCTGCGAGTCCATCGCAAGCGCGTGCGGGTCGTGAAACTCGTCGTTTGCAATCCCCGTCTTGCCCAGCGACTTAATGAACCTACCGTCGCTCGAAAACTTGACTATCCGGTTGTCGTCACCCCGACCCAAGTGCCCGACCGCAACAAAGACGTCTCCGTTCGGCGCGACCAAAACGTCGGATGGCCCGTTGAAGCTGTCGGGTCCATCACCGACGCCGCCTGGCGTGCCGAGCGACATGAGCAGCGTTCCATCCGGACTGAACTTGTGAACCTGATGACCTTTGCCGTCGTTCGTCCCCGTATCCGTCACCCACACGTTGCCCTCTGAATCCACATCGATACCGTGCGGCATCACGATCAGACCCGCCCCAAAGTGTTTGAGCAACCGGCCCGAGGGATCGAACAGAAAGATCATGTCCAGGCCCTCCCGGCCGATGCAGTTGTTTTGGCCGCAGCGCTCGGCCACCCAGATGTTGCCGCTGTCGTCGCGAGCCGGGTGTACCGCGCTGGTCGAGCCCCACGCCCGGCCGCCCGGCAGCTGTCCCCAGGTGGCATCCAAAGCACGATACGAATTGGGCGCGTGGTTCTGCGCGCGTCCCGCCCAAGGCGTGAACATCAAGAGCAATGCGAACATCACCGCTACCTGTCGACTCGTGTCACGCATCGATTTCTCTCTCCCTGGCTTTCGCCTGCTGGTATGAGAAGGACATGACCAATCCTCCAAGATGCTCGTCGACGCACCCACGGCAAACGCTGGCACCACCCGGCCGATACGTGGAGGGGCACAACGAGAGCATCACCGGACCAAATATGCCCCGCGCATCATGGAGACGTAAGGCAAGCGCTCTCCGGCCAGGACAGTTCCGGCCAATTGCCCCGACGGATATCTTCCCGCAGGCTACGCGGCAGAAAATGGATTAACGGACCGGGACGAATTTCGCTATGCCGGCAACCCACTACACCGATCTCATAGGAGTCCTCATGCGCAGTTCGACGCTTTCACACACCCTGATCGCCGTGCTCGTATCGCTTGTCCTCGCGGCTCCAGCGTCGGCACAGCGACTGAACCGGACGATCGAGACGCTGGAAAGAGATCTTCCGGTGTTCGGTCTGTTTACCGCCAATCTGTCGATGCAAAACGCCCGCGCGCTGGCGAACTCGGATCTCGATTTCCTTTTCATCGACATGGAACACTCGCCGATGGACATGGAAACGCTCCGAAACTTCCTGGCGGGAATGATCAACCCGCGAAGGATTGCCGAAACAGGGAGCCCGCAGATGCGCGTGACGCCACTCGTGCGCATTCCCCAGTACGGCGCCGAACAACTCCAGTTCATCGTCAAGCAGGTGCTCGACTTGGGCGCTTTCGGGATCGTGTTCCCCTTCATCGGAACCAAGGAAGAGGCCGAGACGGCAGTTACGTCCATGCGCTACCCTCCCCGTCGTGGAGACGCGCAACCGGAACCGCGTGGAACACGTGGCTCCTCGGCGGGGAACGCCAGTTGGTTTTGGGGCGTAAGTGACTATTCGACACGCGCCGACACGTGGCCACTCGATCCACAGGGAGAGCTGCTAGCCGTGCTGCAGATCGAGTCGCGCGAAGGAGTAGAAAACATCGACGAGATCCTTAGTGTTGGTGGTATCGGCGCGATTTTCATCGGACCAAGCGATCTCTCTATTTCATACGGTGTTCCGGGCAGTCATCCAGATGTGGTGAACGCCATTCAGACAGTTCTCGCCTCGTGCAAGGCTCACAATGTGGCCTGTGGACTGACGACTGGTGCAGGGAGCGTCGTCCAGCGCTTGGACGAGGGGTTCAACTTCGTGACCATCGGGTACTGGAGCGACGCCGGAATCTCGACCAGTCCTGGGACGGCGCTGCAAATCGCCCGTGAACACGCCGGGAGAAACTGAGAGGCGCTTCGTTGAAGCGCCATTGCAGAATAGTGATTGCAGATTAGTGATTTCAGATTGATTGGTTTGTGTTAGTTCATCGCTGCCTTTGCGGTTGTGATACTCTTGACGAAGATGGCAATTAGTTCGTCGCACTCCCGACATAGTCGTGACGCATCGACATTCTTGCCACACACCCGGTCGGTAAAACGCAGCCATACCGACGTCTCACGTAGTTCCTTGAGGCCGATCTGCATCTTGTGCACGAAGTCCCGCCGAGATTCGGCGCCGCGGGCCTCTGCATAATTGGCGGCTGGCGAGGAGGCTGACCGGATCAACTGCTTGGTGACATGTATCCCGACAAGATCTCTTGGGACTTGTTCAAGCAGTTTGCAGATGCCGACTCCAAAGTCAATGAGCCGTTCTTCGAATTCTTGGGCGACCGAGTCCATTTTGATCTCACGGGTCGTGTAAACCCGCAATCTCCGGCGACTGCCCCCCGTTCACAAACCATTTCTCTCCGATATGTACCAAAAGCGGCCACGTTCAGAGATCGCGACCGGGAAAAAGAGCTTCATTCTGAAATCACTATTCTGCAATCTGCAATCTGATATGGCGCTCTTGAAAGAGCGCCTATAGCGCCGCTGCCGCTCGAAGCCCG
>JBFIZG010000201.1:0-6424 GCA_041604955.1 Gemmatimonadales bacterium
CCGTGAGACCACTTCCCTGAAGAACGAGCGTCGTGTTACTCCCCGTTTCTGCTCGAAGCTTGGCGCCGAACCGAACGGCGGATCCGAGCTTCTCGAGGTCGCTGCTCGTTGCATCGGGTGCCGCATTCGACACTCGGTATTCAGCCGTCGGGACAAACGAAACGCCGCGTGAGACCGCCAGGGACCACTGAGCGCCAAACGCAAACAGGTTGCCGCGAGGGAGCACGGCGGCGCCGAGGGCCGTGCTTTCGATTCGTGGATCGCTTCTCGTGACGCCAAACGTATACAGCGTGAGTGACGTCGCGCCGATCCCCTGGTTGAAGGAAACGTACCCCGTGAATCGGTTGCCCACACCGTTCACTGTCACGTCGTCGATCCGGTCTTTTTGGCGGATGGAAAAGATTCCGGCGATTCGCAGATACGAACGCGTTCCGACCGGACCCTCGAGACCGGTTCGAAGCCGGACCTCGCTCCCCGGTTTCAGCCGTGTTGGGGAATCACGAACGGGTTATACTCGAAGGTCTGCCGAAACGTCGCTCCAACGCCGAGGGCCATTTGTCCCACCGGAAACGCGCCGGCGAACCCGCTTCCGACATACCCTCCCGATCCCAGGTCGCCGGCCGCAAACCCGATCACGTCGTTCGCGATTGCCGGGAGGATCGAAAACTTCGAGGACTCGATCGTACCCATCCCGGTGGGCGCCGCACCGGTCACGAGCAGCACCAGCCTGTTTTCGAGAATGTTGATGCTCAGACGCGCTTCCGAATCGAGCGCACCCGAGAGGGTGATGTCCTCCTGTCCGTCTTGTTTCACCGTGATTGCCGCATACCCGGTGGACGCCGTGAGCGTACCGAACTCCCCCAGGCGGAAGGTGAAGGTGATTGGAATCGTGAGTTCGGAAACATCCGAGAAGCCCAGCCCGTCGCCCAGCGAGTAGCTCTCGAAGATGACGGCCGACCGAGATCCGATCTGACCCTGGGCGAACCCCGTCTCGGGCATCAGGGCGATGGCCAGCAGGATGGCGACGGATGTTTTCATCATGGCAGCCGCACCCTGATTCGAATGGTGACGACCGATCCACCACCGCTCGAAGCGGGCGGCTGGTCCGCGATCCCGGTGCGATTCGCCTCGGAACCGGCGGGGTTGTCTCCCGATGTCGAGCCCTCCGTCACCTGCTCTGCGCCGGTCGACGCGATGTCACCGACGGCGGAGTTGATGGCATCGGCAACCGGCGCGGCGACTACTGAACCCACGTCCTGACCGCTGCTCGCAAACGTGGTCACCGCACCAGCGGGCGCCTGCGAAACGATATTCGCAGCTGAGGCCGACCCTTGCTGTTCGCGCGCTTGGGTGAATCCCGGATCGGCGGCGACCGCTCGAGCGAAGTGCTGGGCTGCGGCCGCAAAGTTTCCGGCGTCCTCTTCGGCCAAGCCCTCCGAATATGCGAGAAACGCGACGAGATTCTGCGTACCGTTTTCGAGCACGCGCGCGCGCTCCGCCTGAGAGAGCGTATATCCCAGCCGCGCGGCGATATCGATCACCAACTCTTTTTCCAATCGCAAGAGATTGCGGAATTGGCCGTCGACACCTTCGGCCCCCACCACCTCTCCGGTTTCCCGCACGACGCTCGCTTCGAGTTCGATGCTCCCGTCCGGTGGAATCGCCGCCAAGCCCTGGACCAGACGGCCGGCTCGTGTGAGCCTCCCGACTCGCGCAGCGGTTGCTGGGTCAACCCGATCGGTCTGTCCGAGCTGCAGCTCATCGAGCAGCGCTTGCAGTTGCAACCGCTCCACCAATCGAAACTGCCGGATCAGGTCCAGATCGGACGTGATCATCTGTGCGAGCCCCCGCGAGAGCGGCTGATAGCTCGGGTCTCCGGAGATGACGAGCGGGAGGACCGCCACGGCTTGCGGGTCCGCCGGCTGCGCTGCCAACCTGCTCTCTTCCGCCAGCACGCGGCGGGCGGCGGCAGTGGCCTGACCGCGGCGCGCAATCAGGTGGCGTCCCCGAACTGCCTCCGCGCCGGGCGCGTTTCCGTGATCGGCCAGAAACCCACCGTACAGGTCGACCGCGTCGTCATACCGATCGGCTCGTTCGTGACACTGACCCACGACCAAAGGGCCGACCACGTTTGCCGGTTCGAGTCGCGTTCCTCTCTGCGCCACAGCCGCTGCCGTATCGCACCGTCCGGCTGCAAACAGCGCCGCCGCGTATCGAAGGACGAGGGCGCCATTGTTTGGGGTTTGCGAGAGACGCGCTTCGAGGTCGGGGATCTCAGCCGGACTCACGGCACTCGGCCCGGCCACCGCACATCCGACGAGGGCGGACACCAGAGGGACCCAAGCCAGCCGAGTTATGAGTCGGGGCGTCCAACCTAGGCGGCAGGACAAGGGCTACCTCCCATCATCACGGGTCGAGATTGCGAGGCTGCGCGAACTTGGTTCGGCGCGGCATGCTTGTCAAGCAAACGGGGACGCGTTTCAGCGGTCAACGGCGCTCGTCGCGAGTCGCAGGGTTGCGTCATCTCCCGGGGTGATCATCTTCGGTGGGTGTTTCAGCACGTTCGTCACGTTACGGACCTTCGGATGACGCTACGGATGAAGACTCTGTGAAGACGTGCCCGTCTTGTGGCCAAGAATGGCCCGATGAAGACCAATTCTGTCTGAACGACGGGACGGCACTCCCGGCTCAGGAAAGCGGGTTGGTCGGAACCGAGTGGGCCGGCTACCGGATACTCGCCAAGCTCGGCGAAGGCGGCATGGGGGCAGTGTATCTCGGCGAGCATACGCGGATGCACCGGAAGACGGCGATCAAGGTGATGAGCCAAGACGCCCTGTCGACGCCCGGAGCCGTAGCCCGGTTCAACCGAGAGGCTGAGAACGCGTCGCGAATCGCCCACCCCAACGTTTGTACCATCTACGACTTCGGCGAGAACTTCGAAGGGGTGCTGTACCTCGCGATGGAGTTCATCGAAGGCGAATCACTGACGCGGCTCGTCGAACGCGAGGGGAGGCTCCCACCGCATCGCGCGGCAGAAATCGTCCGGCAGGTGGCCGATGGGCTCGCCGCGGCGCACGAACTCTCGATCGTTCACAGGGATCTCAAGCCCGACAACATCATGGTGGCGGAGTCACCAGACGGCACCCCAGTCGTAAAGGTGGTCGATTTTGGGATCGCGAAGGCGATGGGTCCGGGAGACGATCAGCGCGTGACGCAAACGGGGTTGGCGGTGGGAACGCCGGCGTACATGAGTCCCGAGCAACTCCTCGGAAAACCGGTCGATGGTCGGACCGACATCTACTCGCTTGGTTTGGTGTTCTTCCGTATGCTGACCGGTCGTCTGCCATTCGACGTGCCGGATACCGAGATGATGATGGCGAGGCTCACCCGCGTGCCGATGACCCTGGCCGAAGCCTATGCCGATGATGAGTTCTCCCCGGCGCTTCAACAGGCCATCGACCTTGCTCTGCAGCAAGATCCCGACGATCGATGCCGCGACGTGACGACGTTCCGGGATGCGGTCATGCGTGCCGTCGAGCGCGGTGACGAAGCACCGACCGTGGCGCCCTCTCGCACACGCGATGCTGCCACGATCCCAAAGGAATCCGTTCCCGTAGACGAAGCTCGGCCCGCGGCGCTACCCCCCACGAGCGTCCCCGAGCCGCCCATCACTTCAGAGGCTCAGCCGGTCCGCCGGGGTAAGACGAAGTTCTTGGCAGTGGCGACAGCGGTCATCGTGCTCGGCAGCGGTGGTTGGTTCGGCGCCACGAAGCTTCTCCCGATGCTCGGCGGGGATGATGCGGCATTGCCGCTCCAGGGAGAAAACTCAGAAGCCGAACCGAACGACCCGGGCAGCCCACCGCCGCCCGCGGTCTCGGGCGCATCCGATCGGTCGCCACCGCCCGTACGGTCGAACACGAGTATCCCGAGTGGTGCCGATGTTGCGGCCGTCCTCCAGAGCGGGCAGGATGCTCGAAACCGGGCGGACGCCGTGCTGGGGACGGTTGGGAACGTCGTGCCGCGACTGGCTGTGGACTTGCGCGAGTCGGATACGCGAACCGCAACACTGATCGCCGAACTCAACCGTGCAATGACTTCGCAGGATGACGAACGGGTTGCCACCCTGGTCTCGCAACTCCAAAGTGCCAGCGGCGAACTCACCCGGCGTGCGGAAGCGGCTACGCTGGGCTACGAAGCCGTCCAGTCGGCGGCACGCGGTCGGAGGCTGCTCGGGGACGCGGACCGCTCGCTGCAGATGTTGGACGACCGTCTTCCGTTACTGGCCGGCCAGATCCGGGACTCGCGAGCATCCGTCCAGACGCTCACCCGACAGATCGACCAGGCCATTGCGACGGGCACGGTCCAGGAACTCGATGGGCTGCACACTCGTCTCGAGCAGTCGGCCGAGATGTTGCGCGAACAGATCGGCGCCGCGGGACTCAACTTCGTGGCCCGCATCTTCGTAGAGCGTGACGACGGCGTTGTAGATGCGACCGCGTTCGCGGTGCGATCCGACGGCATCCTCTTGACGACAAAACATGTGATCGTGGGCCAAACGGGAACGCAGGTTGCCGGTCGGATCGGCATTCAATTCGTCGGCTCGGAACAAGTTTTTCCGGCGACGGTTCTCGCGCTGTCGCCCGATGCCGACATGGCGCTCGTGCGAGCACAGTCCATTGCCAGTGTTGTGCCGACGGTACGGGGATTCAACGTGCGGGCCGATACCCTTGTTGGTTCATCCGCGGCGGTGATTGGTGTTTCACCCAGCAGGACCGAGAGCGCCCCTTCCCGCACGGTGACCCTCGGGTCGATCCGCGCCGCTGGTCCCGACCGCTTCGAGCTCCAGGGCAGAAACCGGGGTCCGTTCTTTGACGGCGCCGCCGAAGGCACGAGCGGCAGCCCAATCCTCGACGGCAACGGCGAGGTCATTGGGGTGCTGTTTGGGGGGCAGGAAGGCGGCCGGATCGTGTTGGGCGGACTGGCGCGTTTTGCCGTTGACTTGCTGGAGGGTAGATAGGTGTCAGGTCTGACGGGTGTCAGGTGTCGGGTGTCGGGTGTCGGGTGTCAGGTGTCAGATGTCAGGTGTCAGGTGTCAGGTGTCAGGTGTCAGGTGTCAGGTGTGAGGTGTAAGGTCACAGGTGTCAGGTGTCGGGTGTCAAGTGGTAAGTGGACACCCTGTGCTCGTGGGGACTAGCGGCTCCCGGGCTGCGTGAGAGCAAAGCGCTCGCTGTGATAGACATGACACGTGAGGCATCGCTGGGTGACGCGGCCGCTCGTATGACATGCCGAGCAGGCAGTCTTGGCTATCGGCGCGATGTCGGTGGTCGACCCATAGGCGTGACAGTCACCGCACGCCGTCGCCAGATGCGGTGCATGACTGAACCGCGATAAGAGTTCGACCGGTTCGGGTGACGACCTCCGTTCTCTCCGCGGACTCGGATACTCTCCCTCCATTTCATCTTCATGACAGTCGGCGCAGGCGCTGTCGTAGCCGCGTGTGAGGATGTCGACCCCGCCGGCGTCAGCGTAGTGACACGAACGGCAGGTGCCTTCGTGTTCCGAGGGCTCGTCGTGCTCGAAGCTGTCGCCTGCCGAAGGATAGTCTGGATAGTCGACGAACTCCCGATGCCCGGAGGCGAAATCAGCGATCCTGCCCTCGTGGCACGCTTGGCAACGGTGGTCGCTCAACTCCGTCACGTTTGCGTTAGTGCCGCGGTGCTCCCCGTGGCATGTGCTGCATGCCAGTTCCCCTCGAGCGTTTCGTGGCACGCCCGGGGCGAGACCCGCGAGGATGGTTGATGGTGAGAGCGGGGACGTGTGTTCGTCGGCGATGCGTTGGCTGACGGCGGCCAGCACGGTTTCGTCGATCCCGTGCGCACCGAGCGCGTCGTCGTTCGGGATTCGATGACACTCGATGCATCGGCCGTTTCTTTCGGACCGCGCCGCGCGTTCGACCTCGTCGGCATCGACGCCGATCGCATGACATGCCGAGCAATCGGTGATTGCCGCATGACTCCCGGACAAGGCTCCCGGGGAAACGACTGCGTCTCTGAGGTCGCTCAACACCGGGCCGGCGAACATGAGAACGGCGCCGATCGTGAACGCGGAAACCGAGCGCACCACGAGTCCTCGTTGCGATCGCACGGTCCGCACCGGTTGACACTTGGGGATTCGACGGGCGCACTTGCCGTGCGGCAGGGGGCCCTCCCCGCATTTTCCACCCTCGGCAGCAGAACGCGTGCAAAACCACCGATCGTTCTTCGACAGCGGCTTACACTCAAACGTCGCACGGCAGTGGCCGCGGCGGTCCGGACCGATGCGGCAAGGTCGTCCGTCAACAGTCCAACCGCACACCCACGGCTGCGTCGGCCGCTCGTACTCGCTTTGGTCGAATCCGAAATCCTGCAATGGCGGTCGCATCACA
>JBFIZG010000202.1:0-6413 GCA_041604955.1 Gemmatimonadales bacterium
CGCAAATACCGCGATCAGCCTGGCGCGCCGGGAGACTTCGGCTTGTCCGTGCACCGGGCGACGGGGAGCGAGGAGTCCGATCACGGCCACAATCAACACGACGGCAAGGATCGCACGAAACAACTGTTCGCTGACCCGTACCGCCCACAGGGCACCAACGATGGCGCCGGGGATCGTTGCGAGGGAATACAGCATACCGGTGCGCGCGTCGGCGTATCCAAGGCGACGGAAGTTGCCGACCGCCGCCACATTCTGCACCAGAATCGCGAATCGATTCGTCCCGTTGGCGACCGCGACGGGTAGCCCGAGAAAGATCAGCACGGGAAGCGTGATCAGCGATCCGCCGAACGCCATGACGTTCAAGAAGCCGGCGATGAGCCCGGCGCCGAAGACCACGAGGTGGGAGACCACGGAAAGAAAGTAACAGCTCGTTGAACGTTCGATGTGGAACGTTGGATGTTCCGCCGCCGGAGGCGGCGGAGACCCTTACCGCCCTTACCGCCCCTCACTAGGTTATCACCGCCATGACAGCACCACGCGCCAACCAACCCGGTGCCCCGAGTACCGGCCTAGTCCGCCAAATGGGGCTCCTCGGCTTGGTGGCCACCGGGATCTGCTCCATGATCGGCGCGGGAATCAACGTCCTCCCGTTCGCGATCCAACGCAACGTGCCCGGAATCGGCGCGCTCGTGTTGCCGGCGTTTCTGTTCGGCGCAGTTCCCGCATTGCTCGCCGGGGCCGCGTACGCGATTCTATCGTCGGCGATGCCGCGAGCGGGCGGCAGCTATGTCTACGCGAGCCGCGCCTTGAGCCCGTACCTCGGATTCGTCGCGAGCTTCTCGCAGTGGTTCGGGCTCTCGATCGCCATCGGTGTCGTCTCGTACGTGACGATTCCCTTTCTCCGCGACATCGCCGAGGCGATGGGATGGGCCTCGGTGGCCGCCGGCTTGGAGCGCGGCCCGGTCCGGCTGACACTCGCTCTCGTGTTCCTCTGGACCTTCGTCGGCGTGAATCTCCGCGGCGTCAGACTCTACGAGCGCACGCTCGTGCCGCTCATGTTCTTGATGTTCGCCCTCTCTTTGGTCGTGATCGTCGCCGGTTTTTCGTTCGACCATGCCGACTTCGCTGCAGCCGTTCTCGAGCGCGAAGGGCGGGCACTGCCGAGCGTTGCCCCATCGCCGTTTCGCCTCGGTGTGTTCCTTCCGGCGGCGGCCATACTGTTTTCGAGTTTCATCGGGTTTGACTCGATCGCGCAGGCGGGTGGCGAGGCCAAGCATCCGGGCCGATCGCTGCCACTGGCGATCGGCATCGCGGTCATCGGAGTGGGGACGTTTTACGTGCTGTTCACCGCTGCCGTCTATCATGCCGTGCCCTGGCAATACGTCGCGGAACAGTCATTCGTCCGAGACGTCACCGCCCCCGGGCTGTTGGGATACCTGCTGGAACCGAAGTGGACCGTGCTCATCGTGGCGGGCGCCGCCATTGCGCTGATCAACGACCTACCCGCAATGTTGCTCGCCGTTTCCCGGCTGATGTTTGCCTGGGCCGAAGACGGCATCTTCCCGAAGCAGGTTGCGCGCGTGCATCCTGTACGGCACACGCCCCACGTGGCAATTATCGTGAGCGGCGGCATGGCGTCGGCGGCCATCCTGGGAAGCCATCTGGCCGGCGATTTTTTCTTGGGAGTGGACCTGCTCGTGACGTCACTCCTCGTGAACTTCTTGCTCATGTGCGTCTCGGTGTTGACGCTTCCCGGGCGGAATCCTGACATCGCGCGAAACGTTAGCGTCTTTCCAACGCGGCGCGTTCAGGTTCCACTCGCGGTTGCCGGTACGTTTGTGCTCGCCGCGTTTCTGATCGTGCATATCGTCAAGGACATGACGTCCACGTCCGCGTGGTACTTCCGGTCCACACCGGTTTGGCTCATCGTGATGGCGGTTGCAACGGCGATCTATCTGCACGAGGTACGTTCGCTCCGGCACCGAGGTGTCGACGTGCACGCCATTTTCGCAAAGCTGCCACCCGAATGAGATCTCAGCGCGAGCAACCGAGCGGACGCCGTATGGGAGAGGCAGACCCTTGGCGCTATCCCCATCGATCCCCACTCCGGAAGACGACACTGTGAGCCACGGCATCGAGCGTGTCGCACTGGCCCCGGGCCTCGAAATCTCGCGCGTAGTCACGGGACTCTGGCAGATCGCCGACATGGAACGCGACGACCGGGCGATCGACCAGAACAAGACCGCACAGGCGATGGCTCCGTATGTGGACGCCGGGTATACCACCTTCGACATGGCCGATCACTACGGGTCGGCCGAAGAAATCGTCGGACGATTCACCCGCCAACTCGGAGGTCGAGCCGGTGTTCAGGCGTTGACGAAGTGGGTCCCGGTTCCCGGTCCCATCAGCAGAGACGATGTCGCGGCCGCTGTCGAGCGGTCGCGGGCCCGACTACAGGCCGACGTCATCGATCTGCTTCAGTTTCACGCATGGAACTACGCCGATCCAAGTTGGCTCGATGGTCTCTTTCGCCTCCAGGAACTCAAGAGCGAAGGACTCATCCGGCACCTCGGTACGACCAACATCGACACCGCACACCTCCGCATGGCGATCAAGAGCGGAATAGAATTGGTTTCAAATCAAGTGTGTTTTTCACTCATCGATCGACGCCCGCTGGGCGGAATGACCGAACTCTGCGGGGAGCACAACATCAAGTTGTTGGCCTACGGGAGCGTGGCGGGCGGATTTCTCACGGAGCGTTGGCTTGGAAAACCCGAACCCGACTGGGACGACCTGGAGACGTGGTCCGAGATGAAGTACGGACGGTTCATCCGAGCGGCGGGAGGCTGGAAGCCGTTTCAGAATCTGTTACGTGCAGTCAAGACCGTTGCCGAGCGACACGACGTGTCGATGGCGAACGTCGCGTGTCGTTACGTGTTGGACCAGCCGTCGGTGGGCGGAATCATCATCGGCGCCAGGCTGGGCCTTCACGAGCATATCGACGACAACCTGCGGCTCTTCCAGTTTGCCCTGGAAGACCGAGACCGGGCCGACCTCGACGCCGCGCTGTCGGGCTTGGATGACATTCCCGGCGGCCCGGGAGACGAGTATCGCCGAGAACCGTTTCTCACGGCGTCAGGGGACTTGAGCCATCACCTGGATCGGTTTCCTCCGCCGTACGCAAGCGAATCGAGACCGGATGGCCGGCACATCGTGTTTTCGGGCACGCCCTGGGAAGAGATGGCAGGGTACTGCCGGGCCGTTCGGCACGGGCGTAACATATGGGTGTCGGGAACGACGGCGACACACCGCCAGGCGGTGATTGGTGGCTCGGACGCAGCAGCGCAAACGCACTTTGTGATCGACAAGATCGATGGAGCGTTGCAGTCCCTCGGGTCTCGGCTCCACGACGTGGTCCGAACGCGCGTGTTCGTGAGCGACGCGTCACACTGGGAGGCGGTCGCACGTGCGCACGGTGAACGGTTCCGGGAGATCTTACCCGCCAATACCCTCGTACAGGCCCGACTGATCGGGGACGAGTATCTCGTCGAGATGGAGGCGGAAGCCATAGCCCACGATCCGTAACAGGCGCCCGGCGCATCGTGTTAGTTTTACGGTCTGACACCATGCGTTTGTCATCTGATTCACGAAACCACTGATTCAAGGAGTAGCCATGGCCAAGAAAATCATTGCAGTTCTCGGGGCGACCGGCGCGCAGGGAGGAGGACTCGTCAAGGCGATCCTGGACGATCCGAGCGGTGGGTTTTCGGCTCGCGCGATCACACGAAACACGAAGTCAGAAAAGGCCCAGGCATTGGCGAGGATGGGTGCTGAGGTGGTCCAGGCCGACGTGGACGACGTCGACAGCGTCGCAGAGGCGTTCGAAGGCGCCCACGGTGCCTACTGCGTCACCTTTTTCTGGGAACACTTTTCTCCCGAGAAGGAAACGGCACAGGGGAAAGGGCTGGCCCAGGCAGCAAAACAGGCCGGCGTCGATCATGCCATCTGGTCGACGTTCGAAGACACCCGGGACCGGGTCCCGCTGAGCGACAATCGGATGCCCACCCTCACGGGCAAGTACAAGGTGCCGCATTTCGATGCCAAGGCGGAAGCGAACGCGACGTTCACCGAATTGGGAGTCCCGACGACTTTTCTCCTGACGTCGTTTTACTGGGACAACTTCATTCACTTTGGCATGGGCCCCAAGCGGGACGACGACGGCGTCTTGGGGATCACGTTCCCCATGGGTGACAAGAAACTCCCGGGTATCGCCGCCGGCGACATCGGTGGGTGCGCGTACGGCATCTTCAAGACGGGCGCCGACTACATCGGCAAGACGGTCGGTGTCGCAGGCGAGCACCTAACGGGCGCGGAGATGGCTACGTCGCTCAGCAACGCCCTGGGCGAACCGGTGAAGTACAATGCCGTATCGCCTGACGCGTATCGGAGCTTCGGGTTTCCCGGTGCCGAGGACATCGGCAACATGTTTCAGTACAAACGAGATTTCGAGAAGGAGTACTGCGGCGCGCGCGACCTCGCCGTGAGCCGCGCACTCAACCCCTCGTTGCAAACGTTCGAGGAGTGGCTGAGCAGACACAAGGAAGGAATCCCGCTGGAGCAGTTGAGCTAGCCTCCACAGCCAGGCAGCCCGCCGACGCAGGACGACTCGTCGGCGGGCTGTCGTTCCGGTCGGCGCCCTCCGTTTCCCGCCATTGCTCGCGTTGCACCATTGGACGCTTCGGCCCCGCACTCCCTGGTTATAATGATTGATCCACTCGAAGAGGTTTCTCGTCATGTCCCGATCTGCCGCCGTCTTTCCGTTGGTGCTCGCGCTTTCCGGTTGCGGTCTCAGCCAGCTCGCATCCCAGACCTTCAGCACAGAACACGGTACCGTGAAAGTCACGACCGTCGCGAGTGGGCTCGATCACCCGTGGGGCATGGCTCTTCTTCCCGACGGCCGAATGCTCGTAACGGAGCGATCAGGCCAGCTTCGCATCGTTTCTCCTGATGGGAGTGTGTCCGAACCGTTACCCGGCGTCCCAGACGTTCAGACCGGCGGTCAGGGCGGGCTGCTGGACGTGGCCTTGGCGCCGGATTTCCCGACGTCTCGAGTGATCTATCTGACCTACTCCGAGCCCGGAGAGGGAGGTGAGTCGGGAACCGCGGCCGCCCGCGCCGTGCTCTCATCGGATGGACTCCGGGATGTGCGCGTCATCTTCAGACAATCTCCCAAGGTGAGGTCACGGGTTCATTTCGGGTCCCGGCTCGTGTTCGCCAACGACGGCACGCTGTTCATCACTACTGGGGAACGGGGCCGAATGAGAGATTCGCAGGACCTGTCACGCCACATGGGGAAGGTCATCCGCGTGCACCCGGACGGCCGCGTTCCGGACGACAATCCCTTCGTCGGACAGCGGGGAGCGATGCCGGAGATCTGGTCGTTCGGGCACCGAAACCTCCAGGGTGCAACGCTCGATCGGGAGACCGGGCAACTCTGGACCGTCGAACACGGCGCCAGGGGAGGTGACGAGGTGAACACGCCCCAGGCCGGTCTGAACTATGGTTGGCCGGTCATCACGTACGGTCTGAACTACAACGGCGCCCAGATCGGCATCGGCACCGCTCGGGACGGGATGGAGCAACCGGTACACTATTGGGATCCGTCGATCGCGCCAAGCGGTCTCACGTTCTACCACGGCGACCGATTCCCAAACTGGCGTGGTAACCTACTCGTGGGATCGTTGAAGTTCGGGTTGCTCGTACGCCTCGAAGTGCAAAACGGCCGAGTGATGCACGAGGAACGCATGCTGGACGGTTTGGGTGACCGCGTACGCCACGTCGTCGAGGGCCCCGATGGATACGTGTACCTGCTCACTGACGAGGGGAACGGACGGGTGCTGCGCCTGGAACCGGCGGGAGAATGACGTTCAAACGTCCAACATTCAACATTCAACATCGAACATTCAACATCCAACATCGAACATTCAATAGCTTGCGGCTTGCGGCTTTTTGGGGAGCCGAATGAGCATCCACTTTCACCGCTCAACATCTAACCTACAGCTTCGAGCGCACTGACGACCCGATCGATCTCCTCCTTTGTGTTGTAGAAATGCGTTGAGATGCGAAGCGCCGGGTGCCCGTCACGCACGTGTTCATCGATGTAGAACTTTTGCCGGTCGAGCGTGGCAACGGTCTCGATGGGATCGACGCCGTCCATCACGAAGATCGTTGAACCCGGCGCCGACGTCCCTGGGGTTGGGCCGCTCACGATCTCGGTTCCGGGCATCACGGCGAGACGCGTCTTCAGATAGTCCGAGAGATGGCGGTTCCGCGCGGCAATTCGTTCGATCCCGATCCGTTCGATGAACTCCACAGCCGTCGCGACCGCGGCGCGAAGCGGGAGATCGGCGGTA
>JBFIZG010000203.1:0-6387 GCA_041604955.1 Gemmatimonadales bacterium
CGAGCGTGGAGTCGGCCGAAACCGAGTTGACCGCCTGACCAGACGCCTCACGCGACGCGGCCATTGACAAGAGAATCGCCAGACCCAAAGCGGGCACCGTGCTCGATAGGCGCCGAAGGCTCCAAGTTTGTTTGAAAACGCAGGAGCGTTTTACTCGAGGATTCTGAACACCTTCGTACATCGTCGCTTGCCCGTGCTCCTCAATTCCCTCAACCACGTGTTTGGGTAGTCGCCGCCGCCATGGAGAGCAAGGTTTGTGCCTCATGGCTCGAGCATTCCAGACCGGCCAACGGATGTCTCACCGGCAGCTTTCTGGCCGCGACGTCACACGAATGGTAGCTTCTGGCTCGGACCCGGCAGGTGCGGCCCCGCCGCAACGATGCGCGGTGCACGTGTGGCCCTCCCAACGCAGGGGCAGATCGGGCCTCAACAACGAGAGAGATAGGCGACCATGGAGACCCTCCGCGGACGAAACGACACGAAGACGATCGCGTCCTGGTGCCTGTACGACTGGGCGAACTCGGCGTTTACGACATTGGTGGTGACGTTCGTCTATTCGACGTATTTCAGTCAGGCGTTTGCCCCTGACGAGAATACGGGTACTGCCCTCTGGTCTCGTGGAATTGTGGTCAGTTCCCTCCTGATCGCCTTGTTGTCGCCCATCATGGGTGCGGTGGCGGACCGGGGCGGAACACGCCGGCGCTTCGTGATTGCTACGACGATGATCTGCGTCGCGGCTACAGCGCTCTTGACGTTTGTCCGGCCCAGCCAACCAAACGCCGTTTTCCTTGCACTGACGTTGTTTGTCATAGCAAACGTGATGTTCGAGATGGGGATTGTGTTCTATAATTCTTTTCTTCCCGATATTACCACGCAGGACCGGATCGGCCGGATTTCAGGATACGCCTGGGGATTGGGGTACGCTGGCGGGTTGATGTGTATGGTCGTTGGACTCCTCGGCTTTGTCGGCATCTCCGGGCTGGGCCTGGAGCCATGGTTCCCGCTAAGTCAAACCGAGAACTTCAACGTCCGCGCGACGAACTTGCTCGTCGCCGCGTGGTTCCTCGTGTTCAGCTTACCGATGTTGGCGTTCGTGCGCGATCGAGAGAAACCGACCACACGCGTTAGCCTGGGAGCTGCGTTCGGGGATCTGGTCGAGACGATTGGCAAGGTCCGGCAGTATCGTGAGGTTGTGAAGTTTCTCCTCGCGCGATTGATCTATAACGACGGACTCGTGACGATTTTCGCCTTCGGTGGTATCTATGCCGCCGGAACGTTTGGCATGAGCTTTACCGACGTGATGATATTTGGCATCGTCTTGAATGTGGCCGCCGGACTCGGGGCGTTCCTGTTCGGATTTTTCGACGACCGCGCCGGTGGAAAGGCGACGGTGCTCGTGAGCGTTGTGGCGCTGACCCTGTCGACGGCCCTGGCGGTGCTCGCGCCGTCGGCCGCCTGGTTGTGGGTTGCGGGAATTGGCGTGGGAATCTTTGCCGGACCGAATCAGTCAGCCAGCCGATCGTTGATGGGCAGATTCGTGCCCGAACGGCACAAAGCGGAGTTCTTCGGGTTCTTTGCGTTTTCCGGCAAAGCGACGGCGTTTCTCGGGCCGCTGTTGCTCGGTTGGGTGAGCGGCGCCTTTGGCTCTCAGCGACTGGGCGTAGCGACGTTGTTGTTTTTCTTTGTCGGGGGTGGCCTGTTGATGCTTCTGGTGAACGAGCAGAGGGGCATGGAACAGGCAAAGGCCGTGGAATCCGCGTAACGCTTGTGCGTAGCGGGATTCTCGTGTGGTCCCGCCGTTAGGGGTTTCGCTCTCTCCACTGTCCTTGCACACATGTCGCCAGCACGGCCTCGTCTCCGCCCCCGAAGACGAGGGCATCGAGCAGGAGATCGAGCGGGCTGAACGCCAAACAAGGCGCGGCGAGATCGATGCTCACCAGATCGGCGGGGAAACCGGGTGCGATGCTGCCGGCCCGGATGCCCAGCGCACGGGCGCCACCCGTTGTTGCGGCGCCCAACAATGTGGTCGCGACGGTCCCCTCTGCATCCTTCAAAACACCGCGGCTGTTTGTGGCAAGACGCTGTCCGTATTCCAGCCATCGCATTTCGTCGATCATGCTGATGCGAGCGTTTGAATCGGTGCCGAGACTCAAGCTCTTATCGCCACGATCGAGTGACGTCAAATCGGGTATGCCGTCACCGAGGTTGGCTTCGGTCAAGGGACACACACATACGTTCCCGCCATCGTCGACGAAACGTTGAAGATCCTCCGCCGTTGCATGCGTACAGTGAACGGCAGTGACGGAATTCATGTCCCCAAGATCGTTCAACAGTGCGAGTGGGCGTTTTCCGTGGTAGGCAATGCACTCGTCGATCTCTCGTTGTTGCTCCTCCACATGCACGTGCAACACCATGCCGCGTCGTGCGGCTTCCGCGTGCAGCAACGCGATATCGTCTAGACTCACCGCTCGGAAACTGTGCGCGACGATTCCCAGGTGCTGGGACCGACCGTCGAGTCGGCTTGCAAGCCGGTCTAGCTGTTCCCGGTACGCGTTCAAGCTCTGCGACACGAACCGCCGTTGGCTACCGGATGCGTCGATTCCGAACCCGCCGGTATGGTAGAATGCCTCGAGCAGCACGATTCGAATCCCCGCCTCGCGTGCGGCATCCAAGACCAGATCATCAAACGCATAGTCATCTGCGCCCGACGTATGATGGAAATAATGGAATTCGCCCACGGTGGTAATACCTCGGTCCAACATCTCTCGAAAGGCAGTGACACAGAGACGCGAGAACTCGTCTCGGCTTGTCTTCTCGACGAGCGCATACATCGCGTCGCGCCAGCTCCAAAAATCTCCGCCGACTCCGGCGAATCGCTCACCGCCGCCACGCAGCCCGCGTTGGAACGCATGCGAGTGAGCGTTGATGAAGCCGGGAAGGAGGGCCTGCCGGGCCAGACGTCGCGTCGGTTCGAGTCCCAGCGCGCCGACGTTGGTGATGGTACCGCCCTCGTCTACTTCAATCTGAATATCGGGCTGAAACACGTGTCCGGTCCACGTGAGGTCGGCCTCGATGACCTGCGGCACCGGTATTCCCGTCAAGAGGTCGCGGCGCAGTAGTGGTGAACGAGGCCGCGCAGGAGTTCCGCCCCCTTTGCAAAGTCGGCGGCGGGAATCGATTCGTTGGGCCTGTGCGCCACCTCGATGGAGCCCGGGCCGAAGATCACGCACTCCAGCCCGAGCGACTGCAACCAACCGGCGTCCGTGGCGTATGACGCACTGAGCGTCTCCGTCTGATCGATCGTCTGGCAAATACGCTGGTAAATCGCCGCGGTGTGATCGAGCACCAGAGGCGGGCTGTCTCCCTCGATGTCGATTTCGACTGGCCGGTCGCCAAGCGCGTTCGTCACGGCATTGATGACACGTTCCGTTGCCGGTTCGCTCTCCATGGTTGGAAGCAATCGCATGCCGATCTCGAGGACACACGTGTCCGGGACGATGTTGATGGCGGTGCCGCCCGTAATGCGCGCAACGTTGAGCGCGACAAACGGGACGTCGGGGAAGTGTTCGCTGTAGGGGCCACCCTCCTGTTGTAGTGCTTCCCGGAGCGCCGTGAGTTCGTTGATGATTCGCCCCATGGGCTCGATGGCGTTCAGCCCGAGGTGGGGGTAGCCGCTATGGGCGCTCCGTCCGGCAACGGTGATGCGCATTTGCAGATGTCCCTTGTGCATTCGGATGGCGCGAAGCGACGTGGGTTCTCCAATGATGGCGGCCCGCGGAAGGAAGGATCCGCCGGTCCAGGTCCGGACAAAGTGCTTGGCGCCTCGCGTGCCGACTTCTTCATCGTAGGTAAAGATCAACACCAGCGGGCGACGACACCGCCGCGGGTCGAGCGCCCGGAGTTGGTTCATGGCGAGCGCGAGAAATCCCTTCATGTCGCAGGATCCGCGCGCCACAAAGGAGTCCTCGGCTTGAGTCAGCGAGAACGGGTCGCTTCGCCAGCCCGGTTCTTCGGCGGGAACGACGTCCATGTGACCCGATAGCACGAGACCTCGCCTGTCGGTATTGTCCTCGGGGCCCATCGTGATCACGAGATTGGCCTTGGCGTGATCCGGAGAATGGTTTCGTTCGATGCGGACGCCCGGTCTGTCGAGGTAGTCGCTGATGAAGTCGACCAGGGGCAGGTTGCTGTTTCGACTCGTCGAATCGAAGCTGACCAATCGACGGAGCAGCTCAACGTCGGATAGCTCTGGCATCGTCCCGATGGTGTGTTTGTTCGAGTGCGGCGTCGAAGACGGCGTTGCTCGATGGCACCTCAGTCTTGCTTCAGTTTTTCGTGGAGAAGGTCACCGGCGATATTCATATAGTCCCGCTCGCTCACGACGCCCACCAGTTTCCCGCTCTTGATGACCGGCAGCACTGAGATCCGGTTGTCACGCATCAGCTGAAGAGCATCGATTGACGTCGTTTCCGGCGTGACGGTAATCAAATTTCGCTCCATGATGTCTTTGATCGGCATCGTGGCCTGTGCCTTCGTGAGACCGCCGTGTGCCAGGAGACGGATCAACGAACGATAGGAAATGATGCCCACGAGCTTGTGCTCGTGATCTTCCACGAGGACGTGGCGAATCCGCCGTTGATCCATGAGGAACGCCGCGAGTTCGACGAGTTCGTCCTCGCTCACCGTGAAGAGATCGGTCGTCATGTATTGTTCGACCCGCATGTAGCCCGGTTCCCACCGGCCCATGTCGTCGAGCGTTGCCAGTTCCCATTTATGCCCTGGTTCTCCGGATCGTTGGCGCTGTGCGGTGGCCGCGGTCAATGCGAGCATCCGCTCGCCGGCCTTGCTGTCGCCCCCCTTCATGTTTGCAACCGATTCGAGGAACCAGCGAGCACCAGTCTGCTCGCTCAGGACCCGGTTGTGGACGACGTCGAGATACCGCTCGATGTCGGCGGAGTCGATCCCCGCCGACGCCAGCCCGTCACGAGAAAACGGAATGAGACGGTCCAAGATGAGATCGCGGGCACGATGGCTTTTCCCGTCCACCCACGTGAATACCGCGCGCAGCCCGTGCCGCGCGGCTGCCAGAAAATTGGCCTTGGCATCGTCGAAGTCCAACTGTCTCGTGACGTCGCCACAGTGCTCGTTAGCGCCGAGCATGAGGCCGATCCAGAATGCGGCGTTGGCCATCTCGTCGAGGGTTGACGGCCCGGCTGGGAGGGCCCGACACTCGATCCTGAGATGCGGGACGTCGTTCCTGACACCATAGCACGGACGGTTCCACCGGTAAACCGTACTGTTGTGGAGTTGAAGGGCCTTGAGCTCCGGCACGCTGCCACGCTTCAGGATGTCAAACGGATCTTCTCCGACCTCGCTCGCCAGCAGGACACGAAAGCGCGCGACGTCTTCCTGGAATGCCTCCACCACCGACTGCTCCATCCACTTCTCACCGAATCGGACGCGAGGGCTGAGTTCCCGGAGATGTGGGCTGGCAACACGCGTATCGACAGACTGCTGGAACAGCGCGATTCGTGTCTCATTCCAAAGCCGCTTACCGAATAGCAGCGGTGAGTTCACCGCCGATGCAAGAACGGGCCCGGCGATGGCCTGCGCGATGTTGTAGTAGCAGGGGAACTCCTCCGCGCTGACTTGTAGGTGTACCTGTAAGCTCGTGTTGCAGGCTTCGAGCATCACGGATTCGTGCTCGATATGAAGCTCGTCCGTTCCCTCAATGAGGAGCCGGAGCGGGCCGTTGCGCATGCGGACGACGGCTTCGTTCAACGCGTGGTACCGCGGGCGTGGCGTGATGTTTTCCAGCGACAGGTCAGACTTGGTCAGGCTGGGCAGGATGCCGGTGAGGACGAGGTCGCCGTCCTCGGCGCGGGCGGCCTCCCGCAGAACGATGAGCAGTTCCTCGAGTTGGGTCTGCATGCTGCTCAGTGCGGCGCCCTCGAGCACCAACGGATCGAGGTTGATCTCCGCGTTGAACTGCGCGAGTTCCGTCGTAAAGCGGGGATCGTCGAGCCGCCCCAACACGGCATCGGCAATGGGTGCCGGCCGCCACGACGAATCGACGAAAAACACCTCTTGCTCCATCCCAAAGCGCCGAACGCCGGATTCGATCAGGTTGGTCTCCACGATTCGCTCGAGCGCCCGAAGGTCGCTCAGCAGCGCCTTTGTGAATGTCCGGATGGCGGTCGGTTCGAGTTCGGGAGCAATGTCCTGGCGGCCCATCTGGCGTTCCTTTAATAGGGCGATCGGGGATCAGGATTCTAGGACGGTGGCCGCCAGGTGTCAAACCTCGACAGGACCGAGAGTTAGGTCCCTGACACGTCCAACGCGTCTTGGCCGGTCTCGTGGCGATGGCGCTTGGGGCAGTTCGCTAGC
>JBFIZG010000204.1:0-6372 GCA_041604955.1 Gemmatimonadales bacterium
ATGAGGGGCACCCCCGCAGCTGGGGCAGATCCCCAGACCGAACGGTTCCGGTTGCTCGCAGACCAGACATTGCCGGCTCGGCAGCGATGCGCCGAGCAGCGCGTTCTCTCCTCGAAGCGCCTCCACCAGACTTGCGGCGGTCGGAAGGCGGTTTTCCGGCTCCGCACAGGTGGCCTTGGCGATGACCCCGTCCAGCCATTGAGGGACATCGGCTCGTATTCGGCTGGGCCGAAACCCCATCGCGTCTGGAGACGGCGCAGAATGCTGGCCGGACCGGTGGGGAAGCCTGCCTGTGAGAGCGAAATAGAGCGTGACACCCAGCGAGTAAACGTCGGCACGGGGATCCGCTCGAGTTCCGTGCAAGAGCTCCGGCGCCGTGTACTGAATCGTCCCTACCAGGCCACCCGTTCGAGTCACCGTGTGTCCATCCAGGCGAGCCGACCCAAAGTCCACCAGCCGAGGCGTTCCCTCACGCCCCAGGAGGATGTTCTGGGGCTTCACGTCCCGATGGAGAATGCCCGTAGCATGCGCGGCGACGAGGGCCGATCCGACTCCGATGCCGATGCCGATGACTTCGTCGATCGTCAGCGGCCCGTCGCCGGCGACTTGCTTGGCAAGGGTCCGGCCGTGGATGTGCTCCATCACAATGAAGCTCCAGGGGCCGTCTTCGTGGAAATCGTATAGCGCCACCACGTTCGGGTGCGTGAGCCCCCGAACGGCCTTGACCTCGCGTCGCATACGCTCCCGAGCGACATCCGCCGACGCCGGTGGCGGTACCAAGAGCTTGATGGCCACCTCGGTTCCGAGCGTGCGGTCCCGGGCCGCATAGACGACCGAATACCCGCCGCGCCCGATCTCTTCGATCAACTCGTAACGGTCGAGGAGAACCGTATGAATCACTGGAATAGAAGCAACTGTGGTGCTCACTGGGACCTCAATCGCTTCAGGATCGACTTCGCATTCCGGCTGAACCCGTCGTCGACATCGTAAAGGGAGAGGAAATCTTCGAGGTACCGGCGAGCCCGTTCATATCGGCCCAGCGCGTAATTCGATACGCCGGCATGGTAGAGCGCCTGATAGTGATTGGGCCAGAATTCGACGACCATCTCCATTATGGGGCCGGCAGACCGGTCGTCGCCCATGTCGGCCACGGGGTGGCCGATGTCGAACACGATGCCGGCGGCCTTCCACCGGTCCCCGGGCTCGAGGCCCATGATGATGGACCGGGACTCCGCGAGGTTCGCGGCGAGGGCATAGCAGGCTGCGCTGAAGCCCGCTCCCTCGAGGTCGTGCGGAGGGGGATTCCTGCGATGCACGGTCTCGACCTCGAGGGTGTTACAGTACGGTTTCGCGTGCTGGAACCAGCGCCACCCGTTCGACCCGACATCGACCATCGTGTACTCGAGAACATCAACCGCGGGCGCCGGACCCCGCCACAGCGCGTAGGCCGCGACGCCGACGTAAAGCAAACCGATGACGTAGAGAGATCGCACATCCACCATCCTCGCATGGCCGTGGTGCCGGGGCGCTCCCTTTTGAGGACGTGTGGATCGCGGGGGCGTGCACGAGCGGCGTGTGCTGTTTCGCGTGGTGAGTCTCGGGGAGCGCAAGAGGCATGCCGGAGGAGACCCGTCGTAACCGCTTGCTACGCATTGCTTTCGGTAGCTAGCGGGCCGCTGTTCCGGGGCAAACTCACGGAAAACGCCCGATCCCACGCGGAGTGCGCGGCGCGGGAAGCGAGTCGGCGATTTGTTCCCGGCTATTGTGCAAGCAGTGCGAGGTCTCGAAGTTCTGATTTGGGTGTCGCGGAGTCTGCTAGCGGAGGGTGAATCGGTGGCATCTTACAAGGGAACGATTGCGATTCTGACCGGGGGCGGAGACGTTCCCGGCCTCAACCCGGCGATCCGGGCTATCACGGTTCGAGCCCTCCGTGAGGGGTACCGGGTGATCGGCATCCGTCGGGGTTGGGCCGGTTTGGTTGATATAGTCCCGGACGCCGGGGCGGACCACACCGGCCACGTCCAGGTCCTCACCGAAGACTTGGTCAACCGAGCCGCGCGCACGGGAGGGACGTTCCTTCATACCTCGCGGACCCTCCCCAGCCGCCTTCCGAGAAGTGCCGTGCCCCCGCACCTTCGGGACCGCTATCAGGACGAAGTCAACGACATCACACCGGAGATTCTGCGGAATCTGGAGTTGCTCGAGATCGATTACGTGGTCCCCATCGGCGGGGACGATACGCTGGCGTATGCGGTGCGTCTCCACCAGGAGGGCGTGAAACTCGTTGCGATTCCGAAGACCATGGACAACGATGTGCCCGGAACCGACTACTGCATCGGCTTCAGCACCTGTGTCGCCCGAACCATCGAGCTCACCCACAAGCTCCGGACCACCGCGGGTTCCCACGAGCGGTTTCTGGTGATTGAAGTATTCGGTCGGTATGCAGGGTTCACCGCGCTCCTACCGACGATGGCCGGCGCGGCCGATCGCTGCGTCATTCCCGAGTATCCGTTCGATGTCGAGCTCCTGACGCAGCTCCTGACAGAAGACCGAAACCGGAATCCGAGTCGTTATGCGGTCGTGCTGGTCTCCGAGGGTGCGCGGATGAGGGACGATTCAGAGATGTCGTTCGAGGGCATGGAGAAGGATCAGTACGGGCATCGCAAGCTTGGCGGGATCGGTGATCGGGTGGCGGCCAGACTCAAGGAACTGTCTCCCAAGTACAACGAGGGCCGTCGGGTGGATATCGTCAACCAGCGGCTTGGCTATCTCGTGCGCTGTGGTGCCCCCGATGCCCTCGACTCCATTGTGCCCATGGCGTTTGGTAATCTCGCCTTGGACCTCATCTTGTCGGGCACGTCAGCGCGATTGGTGTGTGTGAGGAACGGCGTCTACGACAGCGTGCCAATCGATGTGGTGACCGGTCGGAAAAAGGTGATCGACCTCCACAAGAACTATAATGCCGACCGGCTGCGCCCTGTTTACAAGACGCTGATTCGCCAGCCTCTGTTTGTCATGGCGAGTGACGTATAACATGGGACCGGCGCGTCGCGACCACGCGTGCCCTTTCGGTCGGTCAGACGATAGATCGCAGCTCGTCCCAGCGGCGACCGGGATCACGTTTTTGCACGCAGCTCGTCGACCTGGCTGAGTGTGGGGAGCGAAGGCTGCGCTCCCGGCCGCATGACCGTGAGCGCAGCGACCGCCGTTGCGAATCGGACCGCCTCGACCAGCGGCTCAGCCTGGGCAAGCGCGACGGCCAGCGCGCCGGTGAACGCGTCTCCCGCCGCGGTGGTGTCGACGGCTGTGACCGGCAAGGCGGGCACGTGTTCGGTGCCCTCCGCATCGGCACAGAACGCGCCGGAGGCTCCCAGGGTGACGACGACTGCGGGGACACCCTCTGTGCGGAGCATATCCGTCGCGACGCGGGCGGCCGGGGCGTCCGGCACCGGGATTCCGGTGAGATGCTCCGCCTCCGACTGGTTCGGTGTGAGCACGGACACGGCCCGCAAGAGGTGCCGGGACACCGGTTGCGCTGGGGCGGGATTGAGAATGGTAGGCACCCCCGCCGCCCGTGCGATGGTGGCCGCGCGATGGACCGCGGAAAGGGGTGTCTCGAGCTGGAGAACGAGCGCGTCGGCGTCGGCGATACACTCGAGTGCTCGGTCCACGTCGGCTTCCGTCAAGCGGGCGTTCGCGCCAGGAGCCACGGTGATGGCATTCTCACCGTGGTCGTCCACGACGATCAGGGCGACCCCGGAGTGTGATTTCACATCCCGCATCACGAAACGCGTGGAGATACCCTCGCGTGCGAACCCATCGAGCGCGGCGTCACCGAACGCATCGGCCCCGATGCGGGCAACGAGCGTGACCTCTGCACCGAGGCGAGCCGCCGCCACGGCCTGATTGGCACCCTTCCCACCGCCGGCCGTCATATAGGACCCGCCCAAGACCGTCTCTCCCGGCGTGGGTATCCGTGGCGCCCGTACCACCAGATCGGTGTTCGAGCTTCCGATAACGACAATGCGGGGTCTGCTCATAGAGTTGGTGGGTACGGGGCGCAGCTACGCTCGCAGCCCATCGTACAGTAGTTCC
This sequence comes from Gemmatimonadales bacterium, assembly GCA_041604955.1. Lineage (GTDB taxonomy): Bacteria > Gemmatimonadota > Gemmatimonadetes > Gemmatimonadales > GWC2-71-9 > JBFHWR01. The sequence goes on from JBFIZG010000204.1 coordinate 4,096, forward strand.
TTCCACCGTCGGATGTCGATTTCCCAGCACACGGTGGCGTTGGGGCCACCAGCCCGGAGATCGTGCCAGATCGTGTTCCGCTCATCGTGTGTGACGTCCAGAGCGTCCACCACCGACATTCCGCGCGTGAGCTCGCTCTCGGTCTCGATCTCGACAAAGTGTTCGCCTTTCCGCAAGCAGATCGTGGACTCGAACGCAACCGCCATGGCGACCGGATCGGGCAAAGCCAAGCCGGGATCACCGGATTGACGGCGGTTCGCCTCGAGTGCCGTCTCGTTGCAGTCCAAGGCAAAATGTGCGAAGGGTGTGTCGAAGCTCCTGATGAGCTGCATCTCGTGGGGAAGGAGGTTGGCCTCTCGACGACACAGCTCCCACCCCACCATTTCGATTGGGAGGCCTGATCGGAAGACGATTTGTGCGGCCTCGGGGTCGACCCAGAGGTTGTACTCGGCGGCGGGCGTGACATTGCCTACCGTGCATGCTGCACCGCCCATCACAATACAGCGGTCTACGTTGTTCACGATCTCGGGAGTGCGCTTGAGCGCAAGCGCGACGTTGGTAAGTGGGCCCAGGGTCACCAGAACGATTCCGGGTGTCGATCTGAGGGTTTCGATGAGGACGTCGACGGCATGCGCGTGACCCCGATTGCCTCGCGGGGGCGGGTAGTTCCGATCGCCCAAGCCATCTTGCCCGTGGAAGAAATCTGCATAAACCGCATCTCGCTCCAGGGGCCGGTCGGCGCCTCGGAAAACCGGTGTCTCGCAGCCACACAGCTCGACGGTGAATAAGGCATTCCGAACACCCTGATCCACTGGCACGTTCCCAGATACGACGGTGATGGCGCGAACATCGATATCGGGTCGGCGCAACGCCATCAGCAGCGCAACGGCGTCATCGGATGCCGTATCGGTGTCGATCAGAAACGCCCGCGCCATGGCTCAGTCGAACGTCTCTCGTGGCCTACGTGTAGACGGGGTACGCCGGCTCGTACATCATCGAGCGCACATGCGCGGACAAGTCGTCGGGCCGCTTCCCGACAGCGAGGCCGGAGTCGAATGCCTTTGCTGCAACGGCCGTTGCGATGCCGTGCGACACCTCGCGAATGCGTGTGAGCGGCGGGAAGATGGTCCCAGCGTGGAGATAGCGGTCCTCGGTCATCTGGGCGAGCGCGTTCGCGGCCACGGTGAACAACTCATCGGAGACGTACCGCGCCCCTGATGCCACCACGCCCAGGCCGACGCCTGGAAATATGTAGGCGTTGTTTGCCTGGCCGGGGACGACTGTCGATCCGGCAACTTCCACTGGTGAAAACGGGCTGCCGCTGGCAAAAATCGCCCGACCCTCGGTCCATGCGTATGCCTCCTCCGCGGTGCATTCGGATTGAGACGTTGGATTTGACAAGGCGAAGATGATCGGTCGTTGGTTCAGGGCCGCCATCGCGCGCAGCACGGGCTCAGTGAACGTCTTCGGTTGGCCGGACGCCCCGATCAGCGCGGTAGGTCGCAGCGCCGCAACGGCTTCCAGTAAGTCGGCAATGGGAGGATGCTCACCCGCAAAGGCTCTCTTGCGCGGCTTGAGGCTCTCGCGGGCCTTCACGACGAGTCCCTTTGAATCGAAGAGCCAGCAGCGTCCTCGCGCGACTGCCTCCGTGAGGCCCAGGGCTCTCATGGCGCTCGTAACGAGGCCAGCAATTCCACAGCCGGCCTCGCCAGCGCCGAAGAGCAGGATCCGCTGTTCGGCGAGTGGTCGTCCCGTGATGCGGCCAGCGGAGTGGAGCCCCGCCAAGGTGACGGCTGCTGTTCCCTGTATGTCATCGTTGAAGACACACGTCCGATCGCGGTACTTGGCCAGGAGGCCGAAGGCGTTGTCCGTGGCGAAGTCCTCGAACTGAATCAGAACGCCGGGGAACAGGTGTTCGACACCCGTCACGAATTCCTCGACGAGTTCGTCGTACGCCTGGCCGCGCAGACGGTGGCGCACCAGGCCGGTGTAGAGCTCGTCGCGCAGCAAGGTCTCGTTTTCCGTCCCGAGGTCCAGCATGATGGGAAGGCAACGGGCCGGATCGATCCCTGCGCATGCCGTGTAGAGCGAGAGCTTGCCGATTGGGATTCCCATTCCGTGGGCTCCCAGGTCCCCCAGTCCCAGGATTCGCTCTCCATCGGTCACGACAATCACCGCGACGTCACGGGTGGGCCAGTTCTTCAAGATGTTAGCTATCCGACCGCGATCCTCGGCGGTGATGTACAGGCCACGGGAGCGTCGGAAAATGTGCCCGAA
>JBFIZG010000205.1:0-6362 GCA_041604955.1 Gemmatimonadales bacterium
GGTTGGCTGATGACATCGGCTGCATCCTCCGCGCACGACCTGCAGCCGCGTACGACAGACCCCGCACACGAGCGCGTCCGGTGTGCGTCGTTCAACCGGGGCCGCGCATGCGACACACGCGTTGGGGAGGAGAAAACGCTCGACGCCGGCAAGCGCGGCCCCGATCACGGTATCAACGCGCGCCGCACCGCCGCCTCCATCACCTCCCGGGGCGCTTTCGCGCTCGGGAAAAACCGCTCGAACGCGACGACGCCTTGATTCACGAGCACGGCGCGACCGTCCACGGCGCGCATCCCCCCCGCACGACATTCCCGAATCCACCGAGTCTCGCCCGGCGCATACACCAAATCGAGCGCCGCCCGACACCCTTTGAGCCGGGAGGGCGCGACCGGGACGTCGTCTGACGGCTCAAGGCCGATTGGCGTGGCGTTGACAACCGTCTGGATCGTGGTTCCGTCGTCGATGCGCGCGTCGACTCCGATACCCTGCGCCCACTCAACGAACTCCCCTCCGCGACTCACCGCCCGTGACCGCACATAGATCGGGACGTCCCGTTCTCGCGCCGCCGCCGCCACCGCACGGGCGGCTCCTCCGGTTCCGATGACGAGCCACGGTCCGGTTGCGCCGAGGGGCTCGAGTGCGTCCAGGACACCCCGAACGTCGGTGTTGTCCCCGATCAGTCGCCCGCCGTCGGGCCAAAAAGTGTTTACGGCCTCGAGCTCTTTCGCGATCGGAGTGAGGCGTATGAGAAGCTGCGCGACCGTCAACTTGTGGGGGACCGTCACGTTTCCTGCGATGCCAACCGCCTCGAACGCCCGCAAAACATGCGGCACCGCCGAATGATCCGTTGGGATGGCGGTGTACACCGCGTCGATACCGAGACAGGCGATAGCGGCATTGTACATCACCGGCGAGAGTGAGTGACTCACGGGGTCGCCGATAACGGCGAGGACCCTACTGGTCGCCTTGACGCCGCTCACGGTGTTCCTTGAGGATCCGCTGGGTGGCGGGTTCCAACAGTCGGACGAGTTCTCCGTAAGTGTCGCGGTACACCTCGAGGTCGCCGCCAAAGGGATCCTTGACCTCTGCCTCCGGCCCAGTCAGCCCCACGTACTCGCCCAGCACATGCACGCGTCCACCGCCACCCAACTCCTCGACGCGAGCCCGGTGGTGGCGCGCCATGGTGAGGACGAGGTCCGCTCCGTCGACCAGATCTCTGGTCAACAGCCGAGCTCGATGTTCCGACAGATCGAGCCCGTGTTCGAGCGCGATGAGGTATGCCCCTTCCGACCCAGGTGCCCCGTCCCACGCACCCGTACCGGCCGACGTAACGGAGATCTCCGACGCACCGTTCTTTTCCAGCTCCCGGCGGAGCATCACCTCCGCGAGCGGACTCCGGCAGATGTTTCCGGTGCAAACAAACAAGACCCTGGTCATGGCGCGAATCGACCCACGCCTGCACGGAGTTCCGTTCGGGGTATGGCGCCTTCTCGGATGAGGCGCGGTTCTTCGGACGTACAGTCGACCAAGGTGGACGGTGGCACGTTCCCGAGCACCCCGCCGTCGAGCACGAGGAGCCGTTCGTCGGCGACCGCGACAGAGAACGCGGAGAGGATCGCGCCCACTCCGGGCGCCGTTCGTTCACCGGGCCGATTTGCGGATGTCGAGGTGATAGGGTGTTGGAGCAGGTCGATGAGCTGGGCCGTCTCGGGGTGCGAGGTCCAGCGAACCGCGATCCCGGACTCAGGACCGCGGAGGCCGGCGGGAAGTCTCCCTTCGCCACCCGCCAACACCAGCGTGAGTGGTCCCGGCCAGAACTGATCCGCCAGCGCCCTCGCAGCAGCGGTAAACACGAGACCGTACTCCGCCGCCATGCGTTCGCTCGACACGAGTAAGAGAAACGGTTTCCCCTCGGGCCTCAGCTTGAGCCGTGCGAGTTCGACCAAGTCTTCGTTCCGCGCTCGCGATCCCACACCGTAGACGGTTTCGGTAGGATAGGCGAGCAGACCTCCCCGATCGAGGTGGGCCGTCACCGCCGGAAGCGCCCGCATCACGTCGCCGTGGTTTTTGAAGGCCAGTACCGTCATGTGGCCGCCAGCGATTCGGCAAGCGCGAAATCTTGGGCGGTCGTGACCTTGATGTTCGTCGTTTGGTCGCGGACCACGCGGACAGAACAGCCGACCGCTTCAACGAGTGCGCATTCGTCGGTGAACGATGCACCACCTGTGGTGCGGAAGGCGGTCTCGAGCATGGCACGAGGGAATCCCTGGGGTGTTTGCGCGCACCACAGCGTGGCGCGATCGACGGTCTCTACGACGACCTGTGTCGCGGCATCAACGCGCTTCAACGTATCGGTGACGGGGACCGCGGCTACCGCCGCCGTGCCTTCCCTCGCGGTGTCGATGACAGCGGTGATGGTCTCGACTGACACGAAGGGCCGCGCCCCATCGTGCACCAACACGACCGAACACTCGCGGTCGAGCACGGAGAGCGCTGCCCGAACGGACTGGCTCCTGGACTCGCCCCCAGGCGTCACCTTGAGCCGATCCCCCAACACCTCGCCGAGCCAGGGGGGCGGGTGCTTGGCGGCATCGGGCGGCAACGCAACGATGATTTGATGCACGACCGGAAGCTGGGCAAACGGGCGGATCGCTCGGAGCAGCATGGGCACGCCCGCAATCTCGCGGAACTGTTTCGGCCCGTCGCCACCCGTTCGGGTTCCCCGCCCGGCCGCAGGGATGAGAACACCAACGCTGGCGACTCCGTGCCCACCGCCGTTACGCGTCGGGCGTTCCGTTGGGCTTGCGGTCGGTATGGCTATCGAACCTCGTGTATTGTTTGTGAAAGCTCAGCTTGATCGTTCCAGTTGGCCCGTTTCGGTGCTTCGAGAGGATGAGTTCCGCCACGCCCTCCACCGAGTGTTCCTCTTGTTCGATGACCGCCTGATACATCTCCGGGCGATAGATGAACATCACCAAATCGGCGTCCTGTTCGATGGCGCCGGAATCTCGCAGGTCGGATAACAGTGGACGACGGTCTCCGCCTCGTTGCTCCGGTGCGCGAGAGAGCTGCGAGAGCGCAATGACCGGAGTGTCGAGTTCCCGGGCCAGCGCTTTGAGTGAGCGCGAGATATAGCTGATCTCTTCCTGCCGGCTCTCTTGTCGCCCAGATCCACGGATGAGCTGGAGGTAATCTACCATGAACAGGGCAATCTCATGTTCGGCCTTGAGGCGTCGTGCCTTCGATCGCAGCTCGAGGAGGGTCAACGCGGGCGTATCGTCGATCCAGATTGGCGCCGTACCCAGAAGTCCCGCTGCCTGCGACATCTTGGGATAATCGTCGTCGCGGAGCTTGCCGCTTCTGAGACGATGCAGATCGACAAAGCTCTCCGCGGCGAGCAAACGCTCGACGAGTTGGTACCGAGACATCTCGAGAGAGAAGATAGCGGTGGGATAGTTGCTCTCGAGCGCGGCGTTTGCGGCAATGTTCAAAGAGAATGCTGTTTTGCCCATGGACGGGCGGGCGGCAATGATGATCAAGTCGCTTCGTTGGAACCCGTTCGTCATCTCATCCAAATCTACGAAGCCCGTGGGCACGCCCCGGGCCGAATCATCGCCGCGATGGCGCAACTCGATGCGCTCCATCGCCTGCCACATGAGTTCCTTGATGCGAACGACTTCTTGCGTGCCGCGTTGGTACGAAATCTCGAAGACGCTTTGTTCCGCTTCATCCAACAGGGTCCCGACGTCTTCCGCGCTCTCATACGCCGTTTGGACCATACTCGTCCCAGTCTCGATCAGTCGGCGCAGAAGGGCCTTTTCTTTGACGATGCGGCAGTGGTAGTCGATGTTCGCAGCCGTGGGGACGATATCGAGTAGTTCGGCGATGTAGTCGGTCCCGCCGGCTCGTTCGAGCTCCTTTGACCGTTCCAGGTCGTCGCGGAGCACCACCGGATCCACAACCTTCCCGGTCTCGAGCAGCTTCTGCATCGCGCGAAACAGCCGCCGATGTCCATCCTGATAGAAGGCGGTGTCATCGAGCAATTCGATGGCACGAAGCGCCGCGTCCGCATCCAGCAACATCGCGCCGAGAACCGCCTGCTCAGCCGCCAGGCTCCACGGCGTCTTGCGCTCCGGAAGCGACTCGGTGCTACTGGTCGAGGAGCTGGCGTGCGATACGGACGTCATCCCAGGTCGGCTTCTTCCAGTTTGGGTTCCTGAGCAGCGCCGCCGGATGATAGGTCACCACCAGCGGAATGCCGCGGAAAGAATGCACGCGATTTCGAAGCGATCCCAGCGACTGGCGTGACAGGAGGAGCGACTCAGCCGCCGTTCCGCCCAACGCGAGGATCACCTTGGGTCGAATGTAATCTATCTGCCGGAACAGATATCGCATGCATGCGTCGATTTCATCCTGTTGCGGCTTCCGGTTCCCCGGCGGGCGACACTTCACGACGTTGCAAATGAACACGGATTCGCGCGCCAAGTCGATAGACGCCAGCATTTTCGTGAGGAGTTCGCCTGCGCGTCCCACGAAGGGGCGTCCGGTTTCGTCTTCTTTTGCTCCCGGACCCTCGCCAACCAACACGAGGCGGGCGTCACTCGGTCCCTCTCCGGGCACTGCCTGGGTGCGATCCTCACACAGTCGACACCTCGTGCACACCCGGATCACGTCCGCCAGTTGATCTAAATCATGTTGCGAAACGTCGTCGTCGGAAAAGAGGTCGCTGGACGGCGAGGGGATCGTAATGCCCGGTTCAGGAATTGGTGGCGCGCCGTCTCTCCAACTCGTACCCCGCCGAGACGGCTTGTCCGGTTTAGCGGGAGTGCGTACCGCCTCGTCAGGTGTCACCTCCCTGACCTTCGAGCTTTCAGCAGGCGGACGGCGTGACAGCTCCCGTTCGGTGAAGAAAGGGCCCTCGCCGGCCCGGTCGCGTTGCTCCAGGTACTGTCTGAGGAGCCGCCGGGCCTTTGTCACAACATGGTCTCGATGAAGTCCAGTAGGCGTTCGGCGATCTCGGCTTTGGGCGCGAGTGGCAGTTCGGTCGCGGAGTCCTTCGTGATGAGCGTAACCCGGTTCGTGTCGACCTCGAAGCCTGCATCCGGTTCGGCAGCCGAATTGAGTACGACGAGGTCGAGCCGTTTTTGCGCCAATTTTGCGCGGGCGCGCTCGATGTCTCTCCCGTTCTCCAGCGCAAATCCGACCGTGACACACCCCGATCCCCTGTTGGATGCAGTGGCTTCAAGCACATCCACTGTAGCTTCGAGCGTCAAGGCGACGTCCGCGTTACCCCGTGGCGGCTTGCCGGCCGCACGCGTCTTGGGTCGATAGTCGGCGGGCGCGGCAGCCATCACCAGTACCGCCGCCTCTCCAACGTGCGCTGATACCGCCGATCGGAGGTCGTCGGTGGACTCCACCCGGACGACGCTCACGCCGTGGGGCACGGGGAGCGCCGTGGGGCCCGCAATCAATACCACGTCCGCTCCGCGGGAAAAAGCGGCTTCGGCGATGGCAAACCCCATCTTGCCGCTCGATGGGTTTGTGACCACACGGACCGCGTCGAGCTGCTCCCGCGTGGGGCCTGCCGTCACGACAACACGACGACCTCGGAGTTCGCTCGTCGCGCCCCGCAACAGTCTCACCGCGTGCGCCACGATCACCTCGGGTTCACTCATCCGACCGGGACGATCGGAAGGTCCCTCCGCCAAGGGTCCGACGTCCGGCCCAACGAGGGTCCAGCCTCGTTGCCGGAGCGTTTCCAGATTGTGTTGTGTCGCCGGATGCGCGAACATGTGGTCGTTCATCGCAGGAGCGGCGAGCACGGAGGCTTTGGTCGCGAGGAGAACCGCGGTGAGTAGGTCATCCGCCAACCCAAGGGCCGCGCGCGCGATCACGTTGGCAGTGGCAGGAGCCACGAGAACGAGATCCGCGCTCCGGGCCAGATCGATGTGTGAGAGCGCCCGTCCCGACTCCCAGAGGGACGTCAGCACCGGCCGCCCGGTCAAGGCTTCGAACGTGACCGGACGAACGAATTCTCCGGCGGCGGAGGTCAGGAGAACGTCAACTGCGCCGCCCGCTTCGGTGAGCCGCCGGGCGATCGTGCACGCCTTGTAGACCGCGATTCCGCCCGACACGCCGAGGACGACGCGCCGGCCGGCGATCATGCTTCTTGACGCCTCCGCCGAACGAGACGGTAGGTCAGCCGACCGGTCGACAGCTCCTCGAGCGCTCGCGTCGTCAGTTTTTTCTCCAATTCAATCGACCGGTCCCGCGGGAAGTCGTTGACGAACCGGGCGAACTTCGCAGCTACCAGGACCCCCAGGTACTTGTTCCCGGCACGTTCGGCAACTTCCAGTGGTGTA
>JBFIZG010000206.1:0-6338 GCA_041604955.1 Gemmatimonadales bacterium
CGTCCGAGTTATTGCGGCGTGTCGCGGGGTTCAATACTGCAGCAGACGGTTCTATTTCAAGCGGTCGCGGGATCGCCGGAATGACGCAGGGGTTTTCGAATTGCGGGGTGGACTACTACATCGATGGTATTCACTCCACGGCGATCAATATCGACGTGGTAATGCCCACGGTCGTGGCGGGCATCGAAGTGTACTCGGGCGCGGCAAGCATTCCACCGAGTTTCCGCATCACCGGGAACCCCAAGTGCGGTGTGGTGGTGATCTGGACGCGGGGTGGCAGGGGGACGGAACGCGAATAGCGTACCCCGCCGGCATCATCGTCTCTCTTCGATCGGGTTGTCTCCGCGCTCCGCCGGATGCCGACAAAGCATCGGGCGTGTGGCCCGTCGCAAAGGCCGTCTTCGCTAGCTACCGTTTGGTGATGACCTGAACGACACCCCCAGGGTATCCCGTACCGAATCGAGTCGTGGCGTCGCTCGCGCTGAAATATCGGATCTCCTGGACGATTTCGAGTGCGATGCTCTGCAACCGCTCCAACTCCCCAAGCCGGGTGTTGTCGACAAAGGCCAACGCCACCAGGTTGCCACGTGGACGGAGCCAGGCGGGCCGAAGTCGGCGGATGACGTCGTACACGTCCCGATCGAGCGAGTTCGCGAGCTGTTCGGCGGAAATCACGTTCCGAGAACTCGTCGAGCGGCTTCCGCCTTGAGTGCCGGCGGCGCAGCCGAGCGCGGCGAAGATGACGACGACCAGCATGAGACGAACCGTGGGCATACCTGACCCCCCAACGAGAAAGATGCTCCTATTGGGCACTGGCCGTCCGGTTCTGTCAAGCGTCCGGATGTTGACCGTGCGACTCGGGGTTGTTGGCGCCGTCGCCATGGCGTCCTTAACGAGTTGCGACGCCATCAATCCGATCCCGTTCGTCGGGTCGATCAGCCTCTCGCCCACGGCCGTGCTGTTGGATTCGATCGGGGACACCGTGCGTTTCACGGCGACGGCCCAAGATCGGAATGGTGTGACCATCCCCTTGCCGGCGCTCTCCTGGCGCAGTGGGGACGATGCCGTGGCGACGGTGGACCAAACCGGGCTTGCGACGGCCGTGGGGAACGGCTCTACCATGATCACCGCCTTCGTCGGCGCCGTCCTCGGTTCCGCGACGCTCGAAGTGTTTCTCGATCCGGTCACCGGGAGCTTCGCTTCCGGCAAAAGCTACTTTGGCCGCCGGGAGTACACGGAATACCAGGCGGGCGATTTGCCCCTGGTCATCGCGGCGCCCCACGGTGGGTATCTCGAGCCGGAAGAGATTCCCGATCGAACGTCGGGCGTGACGACTCGCGATCGAAATACGCAAGAGCTTGCGCGTGCAGTCGCCACGGTGATCGCTGAGCGAAGCGGCGGTGTGCCTCATCTCGTCATCAATCATCTCCATCGCGCGAAGCTCGATGCCAACCGTGAAGTGCTCGAGGCTGCTCAGGGAAACGCGTTTGCCGCACGCGCGTGGGAAGAGCATCACGCATTCATCGACGCCGCCAGTGAGACCATCACCGAGTCGTACGGACACGGTCTCTTTGTCGATCTGCACGGTCACGGACACGACATCCAGCGACTGGAACTCGGATATCTGCTCCAACCGGAACACCTGGCCCTGTCAGACGAACTCCTCAATGCTCAGGCGGTGATCGATCGGAGCAGTATCCGGTCGCTCTGGGTGTTGGCTTCGCGGGACTTCGCCTATCTGATCCGCGGGGCGTTTAGCCTCGGGAGCCTGCTCGAAACAAATGGGTTCCCGGCTGTCCCGAGCACCAACCAACCCGATCCCGGGGTCGACCCCTATTTCACCGGCGGGTATAGCACCGTACGGCACGGGTCTCGTGATGGTGGAACGGTGAGCGGGATTCAGATCGAGGCGCACTGGGTTGGTCTTCGAGACGCGGCCGAGAGTCGCTCGGCATTTGCCGAGGCCCTCGCCAACGCCTTGGACACCTATTTCCAGACCCATTTCGGCGTCGACTGGAGCGCTGCCGAAACGCGCCGTTAGTCCCTTCACTCGAAGAACCGGCACCCAAGGAACACAGGTCGCGGTAGCGCGCTCGACGGTTTCGAGGGCGCTTCTGCAACGACAGTTGTTGCGGTGTCCCCGCGAGGCGCCGAACGCGTCTTGACCGCCTGCACACGTGCGCCGACGCCACAATCGCTTGAACGACAAGCGCTTGCGGGCTCGTACCCCAAACCCGTCAACCGATCCGCATCGGGTGTAGATCTTGCCCGCTCCCCCCCCGGAACCCGCGCGGTAGGGCCGGTGATGGCTTCCTCCGCCGAACGAAGGGAACGGCATGACGGAATCGACGATTACGTTGTACCACCAGACGAGCAAGCGGAAAGCAGAGGAGATACTCCTCGACCGGTTCACTGACTGTGAAGACAGCAAGTGGTTCGATCTCGACGGGAGTGTCATCGAAGGAATCTGGCTTCGACGGTGGCCCGATCCTGAAAAGGACTACGTTGCAGATAGCGACGAAGGCAACGTGCTGTTTGAAGTCCGGTTGAAAATGGAAGAACTCGAACTGGCGAGTTATCAAGTTCGTGAGGAGCAGTGGCCCCACACGACGCCGCTGCCAGAGGGGGTTGCCGGCCGGAGCTACGTTCTTCCAGCAGTCATTGTCAATTCCCACCTCGCCTCACTCCGCGTCCTCGCCCTGGTCCAGGACGCATCACTGGAAGAGTTCAACTAGAAGCCCTGATTTCAGCCTTCTAACCCCGAAACCCATGGTTCGCGACTCCCCGTAGAGACGCAGCCGTTCCAGATTGCCCTCCCGACGATCGCCCCGCTCAGGATCCTTGATCCTGGCGGGGTGAGTCGCATGTGGGTAACCGGATTCCGCACGAGCCCGAAGGCGAAACTCCTCGGTGCCGGACCTAGCGTCGTTTGAGGTCGCGTGACAGTTTGCGCTGGGTAAAACCTCAAGGGTTCCCGACGGAGCCACCACGACACACAGCCGCTACAAGGTCAGGTAATGGAGGGAACGACGAAGGAACGTCGAAGCGGTGTCGATCGTCGCGCTAGCATCGAGCGCCGTCGCGCGGACCGGCGCGGCTCGGGCACGGGAGGCAGGACCGGTCGAGTCGGCCGCGAGCGTCGATCCGGACGACGACGAAGCGGAATCGAGCGACGGGTGCTGCCTGATCGGAGACGCGCCGGCACCGCCGCCGGCCAGCAAACGGCGGCCCGGACCGCCTGTGAACGTGGTGTCGTGTTACACGAAGCCCGGGATTTTCCCGCTGCCCAACGAGCCTACGCCAAGGCGATCGCCTATGGGAAGGGGAGCGGCACGCGAGCGGGTCAAGAGGCCGCCGCGGTTGCCGGGTATAATCTCGGCAGCGTACTCCTGCTCGAAAGCAAGTTTACCGAGGCCGAACGCGCGTACCAGGCGGCTATAGACCGGGGAACCGCCAGTGGGACGACGCTCGCGCGGGAAGCGTCGGCCGTCGCGGCGGCCCGGCTGGGATCGATGCAGCAGGCTCGCGGCGACCTGGAGGCGGCCGCTCGGTCATACGAGGCCGCCGTGTCGCATGGCCAGGCCATCGCGACCGCTCGAGGTCAGGAGACGGCTGCCCGCGCTGCGCTCAACCTGGGCGCTGCGTTACTCGCTCTCGGGAAAGCGGTTGAAGCGCGTCATGCGTGGGAGGCGAGCGTCGCTCTGGGTCGAGACGCCAAGACGTCCACGGCCATGGGGGCCGCCGCCGCGGCTGCCTCCAACTTGGGCGTCATGTTCTGGCGGGCGGATCTGGGTGAGGAGGCCAATCGGGCCTGCAACGACGCCCGCAGAATCGGCGCGGCGAGCGGAACCGCCGCCGGGCATGAGGCCGCAGCACGGGGGACGCTCGTGCTCAGTATTCTCAACCGGCAGCGCGGCTATCGGGAGGAGGCGGAACGGGCGCTCATGGAGTGCCGCAGTCTGGTCAGAGGATTGATTGCGGCCGAGTACCCCGATGCCGTCGAGCGGCTGAACGACGCCGTCCAAAAATTGCTCAAAGAGGATCCGTCAAAATGGTTGACACTGTGATATCTGGGTGGGGACGCACGTTGCGGTACGCGGTCGTGTGCATCGCCGGTAGTACGGCCGCATGCGCCTCGGGCAGTCCGCCTCCCACCGCTGCGCCTGCGCCGCGTGCCACGATCGAGGCGCCGGTGGGCGAGCACTACGTGATTCACTATGTCGACGATGGTGGTTTGCGGCGGCGCGATACGAGGTCCGGAATCGACTCGATGATGGTGTCGATCGAGGGGTCGGTGGTTGAGTCGAAGGAATCGCGCGACAAGAGGTACATTGCCGTGGCGTTCGAGCGCGGCGATTCCACGGCTCTCGCGATCATCGATGTCACGTCGGGCGGCATCACGGAGGTGCATGCGGTTCCCGGGGCCGCTCGGTACTCGCTCGCATGGTCGGCGGACGGTGAGACACTTGGCGTCGGCTATCGCGTCGAGGGGGCGGATGGGCAGCGCCGCGCGAGCGGGATCGCCCTGATCGACATCGACGGCACGGTGCGCGATGTCGGCTGTAGCGTGTCGAACCGGTTCGTGGCATGGGTGGCCAATGGGAGACTCGCGGTTGGTGACGGCGTCAACTACTACATCGTGAACCCGCGGGGCTGCGGGACCGTCGCAACCATTCCGTTACGCGGCAAACAGGACGTCACCTTTTCACCTGACGGTCGAAAGATGTTTCTCCGTCGCGGTCCGCAGGATCAATACAGCCGACAGCAAGCGGGGAATCGGTTGGAACTCCATGTGGCTGACTACAACGGCGCGAACTCACGCCGCGTAACGGATTACCGGTTCGAGGCTCGGAACGCGCGCTGGTCGCCCGACAGCCGGAAGATCGCGTTCGAACTCAAGTCGCAGCGATTCGCCAATCTCTGGCACGTGGCCGTGTACGATCTCGCGAGAGACCAAGCCACGTTTGATGCGAAACAACGCACGTTGGGCCAGCCGCAGGACGGGGAGCCGTTCTGGTCTCCCGGCGGCGACAAGCTCGTGCACGACCGCTCCTTCGCTCGGCGGGGAGCGGGGCAGTCGTACTCGACGAATCAGAAGGTGGTGAAGGTACTCCCGGAGGGTTCGGCGACACTCTCGAACAGTGCGGAGATCGTGGTCGCTGAGGAGGTGTCACAAGAAGGTACCGTGACCGGCGAACCGATCGGCCGGACGCTCGGATGGATCGACGATACGCACATCGCGTTTTCGTCTTCGAGGTGGACGAGAATCACCAACATCGATCAAAAACAAACCTACGATCTCCCGCCCTCCGCACATCTCTTGGGCGTCGCGGTGGTCGATGCCGCTCCCTAGCTCGACCGGTCAGCCGCTGCTGGCAGACGCAACCACGGTCGGGACGACCGTTGCGACCACGAGCGCGGCCTGTGCCGCCTCCATGGCCGCCTTCGCAGCCGAACCAACGACCTCGCCGTCGACGATTTGTTGAATCCGGTCCTTCCGGTTCTTCAACTCCTTCTTGTCGAACACGTGCTTCAACAACCCCGCGCCATGCGCGAGCGAAACGAGTACGACCGTTCTGGGATCGAGATTCGCCGACTCGGAGAACAGTGCTTGGTGTAGCCGTTCGATCATTTGCCGTTCGGGTCTGGGATTGATCTCCGGATACACCGTTCGCCGGAAGAGCAACAGCACCGTCTCTTCATCCGCACGCAAGATGCCTCGTCTGCACAGCCGCTTGGCAACCCGGTGCTTCAGTCGTTTGAGTCCGGCAAACCGAGAGACCCACGTCTGGACGGTTGCGCGCCGCTTGGCGTCGCGGACTTTTTCGACAGCCTCGGCGAGGACGTCGTCTTCCATGCGAGCGTATTTCGTCAGCTCGACAAACTGCTTCTTCTTCTCTTTGACGAGCGTGATGCGTTCTTCCATGAGCAGTTCCGCGAGAATCGCTCCTCCCAACGCGTAGGGATACGAGCTTCCCGAGGCCACCGTACCCTTCTTGTCGTGGAGCGCCATGAGCAGCAGCTCCTCGTGGAGACCGAGATCACCCGCTCTCATCCGTTCACCAGATCTTTCATGGCATGTGTGATAGTTGCGTCGTGCGGTGGTGTCGCTCCCACCTGTGTCGTGACCCAGGCCGCGAGACGGTTTGCCGCCTCCGCCATCACGGCGAGCGATGCTCCTTTGGTGTAGTGGTGGGCGATGGCGGCTGCGAACGCATCGCCGGCGCCCGTTGCGTCCACCATCTCCACCTTAAATCCGTCATGTTCGACCGTTTCGGTTTCGCTGACCAGGATGCTTCCACCGCTCCCTCTCGTGACGCACACGAGGTCGAGTTGAA
>JBFIZG010000207.1:0-6309 GCA_041604955.1 Gemmatimonadales bacterium
CCCCACGAGGACTTGCAGCCGACGCATAATTGCCGGCTGAGGAGAATGTCCCGTTGCCAAGCCCAAGCAAGACCGACACCGAACTTGATCCCTCATTGGCAGCAACAATGTCCAGCCTGCCATCGCTGTTGAGATCGCCAACGGCGAGTTGGATCTCTCGAACGCCTACGTGCAGCGCATCGGGGAGTACGACAAGCTGTCGATCAGATGGCTGTATCAGGATTTCCCGGCGGGCGCGGACGAACGGCAGGCACTCCAAGACATCGTCGACGAAGGGATCGATCGCGGCCTCATCTACATGGGGCACAACAACAACAACTTCCGAGGAGCCGGACATCAGTACGCCTCGGTGTGGGACAATGGTTCAAACCTGGTGGACCATCTGAAGCACGAAATCGAGGTACGCCGAATTGGGTTGGAAAACTTCGGTCCCGAGGTCATTCGGGTGGGCGAGCCGATGTCGACCTTGGAGGCGGTGCTCTTCCCGCTCTACATGCATCACCGGTTTCAATTGACGGCGGCGGTACAGAGCTTGGGCGGGGCGGACTATCGATACGCCATGCGTGGCGACGACCAGATCCCATTCACCATCGTGCCGGCGGACGAACAGCGCGACGCGCTCGAGACGGCGCTTGCCACGCTCACGGTGGATTTCCTTGCGCTTCCCGAACGCATCGTGCAGATGATCCCGCCGCCGGCCTATCGGCGGAACGAGGGTGTCGTGTTTTCGGGGCACACGGGACTGCTGTTCGATCCCCTGGGAGCGGCCGAATCGGCGGCGGGGTTCTCGGTGGAACAGCTCCTCCATCCCCAACGCATGGCGCGCCTCGTGTCGTTTGGGAGCATGGGTGACTATCCGGACTTGGAGGAGGTCATCGACCGTCTGGTCGATGCAACCTGGGGCGCACCAATGCCCGCCAACCGGTACCGTGCGAAGATCCTGCACGCGATCCAACGGGTGGTGGCGGACGAGATGATGTCACAGGCGATGAACGGCGACAACTCCGCCGAAGTACGCGCAATTCTGTCACATCGGCTGGATCGGCTCGCCGATCGGCTGGAAGGGATCACCGATCCCTCGCCGCACCAGTGGCTGGTTGCCAGCGACATACGGCGATGGGAAGATCGCATGGAAGAGACGATTCCGGGAGAAGCGCTTCCGCTCGCGCCGGGGGATCCGATTGGGAGCAGCCGGAACTGACGGGTGACAGGTGACAGGTGACAGGTGACAGATGAGGGGTGACGGGTGAGAGAAAAGGTCGAGTTGGCGTTGTGCGAGGCGTCGCTCGGACGACCAATGGGTGTGGTGTCCGAATGCGCTGCAACAGTTAGGAGTTTGACGTGATGAATCGACGGTTCTTTCTGGCAGGCGCCGCCGCATCAGCGGCGCTACCGCTGACGCTCCGCGAGACAAGAGCGAAGACGTCTGCGCTCAAACCGGTGGCGGCTGCGCCAAACCCCCGCGCGCTCATCATGGACGCGATGGGGGAATTGCGCACGATCTACGAGCCGCCGCTCGTTCGCGAGATGCTCGCGAGCGGCATGGATTCGATTACCGTCACGCTGTGCGATCCCAAGGCCGTAGGAGCCGAGGCGCTGGAGCTTGCGGTGGACGGGTTGATGGAATACGACCGGTACATCGCCCGGCATCCCAACCTGTTCGTCAAGGCCACGTCCGTCGCCGACGTCGATGCGGCGCGCCGGTCCGGACGGCTGGCAGTGTTCTATCTGTATCAAAACGCGACCCAGTTCGACGATGACCTGCACCGCGTCGACATGTTTCACCGACTCGGGCTCACGAGCTGCCAGCTCACGTACAACGATCGAAACCTGGTGGGTGTCGGGTGCCGCGCCGAAGGGGACGATGGGGGATTGACGGCATTCGGACGCGACCTCATCGATCGAATGAATGCGGTGGGCATGTTGGTCGATCTATCCCATGCCAATATGCGGACCATGGCTGATGCGATCCTACACTCACGCATGCCTGCAGTCATATCCCACACGGGATGCAATGCGGTTCACCAACATGTTCGGAACACGACGGACCAGAACCTGCGACTCCTTGCGGACCATGGCGGCGTCGTCGGGGTCTGCCAACTCCGGCCGTTTCTGACCCTCAAGAAGACAGACAACCTGCATGCCTACTTCGACCACATCGACCACGCCGTGCGGGTGGCGGGGGTAGATCATGTGTGCATCGGAAGCGATCGCGACCATCGTGTGATCGACATGACACCGGAGTACATCGCGGAACTCCGGGCCGAAGAGGGGAGCCAGGTCGTCAACCACGAGTTGCCGTACTTCATCGACGAGTTGAATGGACCGCGCCGCATGGAAGTAGTGTGGGACGGTCTGGTTGCACGAAAGCATTCAGAGGACGATATCGAGAAAATCATGGGGCGAAATCTCTATCGGCTGTACGAGGAGGTGATTGGTTGACCTCGGGAGTCTAGCATCTTCGGTCCTACGTCACCCACGGAATTTCTTGATCGCGGGTGAAATCACGAGGCTCGCGACCGCGAGCGCGGAGAACGTCAGTGCGATCCCGCTCGACAGAAAGACCCCCCAATCACCGTCGCTCAGCAACAGCGCGCGCCGCACGTTTTTTTCGATCAATGGTCCCAAGACTAGACCCAAGATGATCGGCGCGAGCGGCACCTCTGTTTTTCGGAGCACATACCCGAGCAGCCCAAATACGGTCATCAGCACGAGATCGAATGTGCTCTGGTTGACGGCGTACACGGCAACGAAGCTCAACACCGCAACGGCGGGAAAGAGAAACCAACGCGGCACGGTGAGGACGCGAACAAAGAGCCCGACCAGAGGGAGGTTCAGCAGCAGTAGAAACAGGTTGCCGACGTACATCGATGCGGCGAGACCCCAAAAGACATCGGGGTTTCGCTCAATGAGAAGCGGACCTGGTGTCACGTCGAGCGCGAGTAGCGCCCCCAGCAGCACGGCGGTGGTTCCGCTTCCTGGAACGCCAAGCGTGAGCAGCGGGATCATCGCCCCCGTCGCCGCGGCGTTGTTTGCCGACTCGGGTGCAGCGACGCCACGGATATCTCCTGACCCGAAGGTGCCCTCGCGATCCGATACTTTCTGCTCGGTCGAATAGGCCAGGAAACTCGCGATGGTTCCTCCTGCGCCGGGAAGGACCCCCACCAAGAACCCGACCACGCTGCCACGCACCATGGTCCAGCCGGTGTGTAACAGCTCCTTGAGGCTCACCATCACCCTGCCGACGGAGCGTGCCAGCGATTGGCTGCGCCCCGTATCCTCGATTGCGAGAAACACCTCGCTGATGGCGAAGAGTCCGATCGTGACGACGACGAAATCCATACCGTCGAGTAGCTTGAGCTGCCCGAACGTAAATCGCGGGACGGCGCTGTTCGGGTCGATGCCGACAGATGCGAGAAACAGTCCAAGGCCGACGGCGATTAAGGCCTTGGGACGGCTGCGACCGGACACGCTGGCCAAGGCCGTGAAAGCGAACAGCATCAACGCAGAGTACTCGGCCGGGCCGAACCGGATCGCCCACCGAGAGAGGAGCGGGGCACACAAGACCAAGCCAAAGATCGAAAGGGTTCCGCCGACAAAAGAGGCGATGGCGGAAATCGCGAGCGCAGGGCCGGCACGGCCCTGGCGAGTCATCTGGTAGCCGTCGATCGCCGTCACGACTGCCGACGCAGTCCCAGGGACGTTGAGCAGAATCGTACTGATGGAGTTGCCGAACTGCGAACCGTAGTAGATCCCGGCCAACAGGATCAATGCTGACGCGGAGGAGATCCCTGCCGAGAACGTTATCGGGATCAAGATTGCGATGGCGTTGATGGGACCGATTCCCGGCAGCATACCGACGACCGTACCGATCAGCACGCCAAGGAATGCAAACGTGACATTTGCCGGCTGCAGCGCCACGCCGAACCCGTCGATCAGGTGAGCGACGGCGTCCACCTATCCTCCGCGAACGAAGAGACTCCCCATCGGGAGGGGTAACCCGAGAATCCCCGAGAACAACAGGTACAGGAGGCCGGCATACGCCGCTCCGAGTACGGCGCTTTTCCACACCGGTCCCTCAAATGCAGTCGCCAATACGACGACGAACGCTGTCGTTGTCAGCACGAACCCGGTGACCGGCAGGATCACCGTGTAGAGGATGAGCCCGAAGATGACGATGCCGTGTTTGGCAATGGGGACGTCGTGCGAGCGTTCGACCAACTGCGTTGGTCGGAGCACCAGCGCGAGCCCTGCACCGCCCAAGAGCCCCGCCACGAGATATGGCAGGCCACCGGGACCGAGCGGATCGGTGTAGAACCCGACTCGGAAGGTTCGGGCGGTCAATGCAATGCCGACCGCAACGAGGAATGCTACTCCACCGAGGATGCGGTCAGGTTGGGTGGTCACTTGAGAATCCCGATATCCACAGAGATCTCGCGAAACGATTCGACTTGTTCGCCCACAAACGTGGTGAACGCATCACCGGCAAGAAAGAAGGGTTCTAAACGATTCGCGGCGCGTACTTCCGCCCATTCGTTCGAGTGGACCAGTGTCGTCAATCGCTCGACCCAGCCGTTGTACGTAGAATCGGGAATGTCGCCCGGGGCGTAAAAGCCCCGCCACGTGAGCCAAACGACATCATAGCCGGACTCTCGCGCCGTCAGGATGTCGGCGAAGTCACCACTCAGCCGCTCGGGCGCGAACAGCGCGATGATCCGGATGGTGCCCGCTTCGAGGTGTCCTATCATCTCCGACGCCTCCCCAGAGAAGACGTCGACGAACCCGCCGAGCATTGTGGTGAGTGCCTCGCCGCCGCCGTCGAATGGGATGTACCGTACAGCGCGAGGGTCGATGCCGGCCTCTCGCGCGAGTAACAACACTTTCATGTGATCTTGACTCGCGACGGCACTCCCGCCGGCGACCGTGATGGACCCGGGATCCCGAACCCAGGTTTCCATCAACTCTTGCAGCGAGTGCCACGGGGCATCCGACCGCACGGCCAGCGCACCCACTTCGGCACCGACGGCGGCGACCCACCGAACCGAGTGTTCGGTCAGCGACCCGAAGCGGGACTGCGCGAGGTTCAAGGTCGTGCTTGGACTTGCCGCCACAAGCAGGCGATGGTCGTCATGACGTTGGGTTACCGTATGCACAAGCGCGACCCCTCCGCCAGCACCTGGCATGTTGGTGACCTGCACCTTTCCGCTGACGAGTTCGAGATCGGATAACACCCGACCCACCGTTCGACACGTGAGATCCCAGCCACCTCCCGCTGCCGCGGGAGCGATGCATTCAGTCACGCTGGTAGATGATTCGACGCACCCCGTTACGATCAGGAGCGTGACCGACCAATGCGCCGTCCTGCCGATTCGGCGTGTCAAGCGGGGACGATGGGGAGCAGTACGGGGCGCGCGGCGCGTTACGGGGTCTTTGGTAAATCCAGCGCCGGATTGCCGTCGAAGAAATCGAACGGCCGTAGCTCAAATGTCTTCCACATCACCGGCATCACCGGCCAATCTTCGGCGCGCACGACGTGATGCATCCCAATCGTGTGCCACAACACGATGTCGGTGTCAGCGATACCCCTGTCCGCATTGGTCCACTCGGGTAGCCCCTGTCCCGGCGCACTGAGCGTCGGGTACTTGCCGGCGGCGTATCGCTCAGCCGTGGAGTACGGCGTCACCCAGAGATGATGATCGATAAAGCCCGCCCGTCGTCGAGGATAGTCGTCTGCACTCAATAACGTCTCGATCGCGCCCGAGGTGAGGAGTTGGTAACTCACCGGATACCCGACGTGGTTCGTCGCCGTGGGATTCACGACGCGCCACATGGCTGGGCGCTTGAGATCGACGTTGAGCTTGGCATGGCTCTCCGACCGCGCCGTTTCGCTCTCGACAACCCAAATACTCCGCCGCACATGATCGGCTGGTAGGCGGCGTTGCACGAGACGGTCTCGTTGGAAGCGATTCGTTGGTCCATCAACGTCCAGATCGAGCCGGAAATTGAAATAATGGTCGTGGTTCACGGCCACGACGTTTTCCTGGACGAACCGCCCGAAAGCGTCGGCGCGTTCGGCCTCCGAGTACCCGCCGTTGGTGCCATGGTCTCCGTTCGTACCCGCGGCCATGGCGATCCGATCGGTCACCATCTTGACCTCGGCGATGCCAGTCGACCCGACGCCGACCCGAATCGTGCCATCCTGCTGAAACGTCCAATCAAAGTAGTAGTCGTAGTTTCCGAGGACTGCGGCGAACCGCACGACGAGATCTCGCTTTGGGCGACCCTTGGCGGACTCGTCGCGATGTCGCC
>JBFIZG010000208.1:0-6297 GCA_041604955.1 Gemmatimonadales bacterium
ACAAGGGCAGTGCAAAGGTCACGACAGTGCATCCATCGACGCCCTCCCCGATCTCGGTCGTATCCATCTTCACCCACCGAGCCACTTCACGCTTCAACCGTAGCTGCACGGGGTGGCCAATGCGTTGGTACCCGTCTTTGGCCCACCCGTGATGCTGCGCCAACGTCAGCATACCCGCGTGCTTCCCCGAGCAGTTGCTTGCAGCGGGCGACGGCTCGGACAGCAGGTCCGGCTCCACCGGAGGCACCGAAAACGACAGGCCGAGCGAACGGTGCGGCCCACACGCCAGATCGGAGTCGGTACACCCGATTCGACCGAGCAACCCGCGGACCAGGTCGACCTGTTCGCGTTCGGAATTGTGCGACGCGCACGCGAGCGCGAGCTCACGAGCCGACAGGTTGTATCGGGCCGCCGCTCCATCGAGGAGGAGGGGCAACGCCTGAAACGGCTTGGCGGCGGAGCGCATGAACGTGACGAGATGTGGGTCCCCCCAGGAGGCAACCAAGGTCCCGTCGGGGCCCACGACGGCGGCAGACACCCGGTGGCTCGACTCCGGGCGACCGTTTCGGAGTTCCTCAATTCGGAGTTCTGGCATGGGCGCGCCCAAAGATAGGGAAGAACCCGTCCAAGTTGCAGTGTAGGTCACGGTTTTCGGTGGACGAGGTCTTCATGCTTTACTAGCTTGCTCGGGAGAGCCAACGACGAGACACCTCGAACTCGTGCAGGGAGGATATTACGGCTAATCACACTCAAACCCGACCCAACCATGTGCTTTGGGCGGGGTACCCGATCGCCGCAGCGTTGGTGATGACACCGCTGCTGGACGCGCTCGCCCGAACTTGGCCGCTCCGTCTCACGGAGGTCGGTTGGAGATTCGGCGCGACCGGGATCGTCCTGAATACGCTCATCACGCCGCTGCTTGGAATCTTCATCGCTATTGCAGTGGCGGCATTTCTTGGCCACCGACCGGCCGTCCGCGTGATGTCGATCGTCTGCTGGGTACTGGCCGGCCTCCTCGCTCTCAGCATCGGCATGTTCGTACTGGACTCGCTTCAGGTGCGGGGTGAGGTCGCTGCCCAAAATCGCGGCCAGTTCACCGCTCCAACCACGAAGGCGATCATTCTCGGTGTACTTTCGATGATCGTCTCGATTTGGCTTGGGGTCAGCGGGTTCCGCTCGACACGCAAGCGACGCTGACGGGCCGCGATGCCGAAGAAAAAAAAAGAGCCTCGCACGTTTGCGGGCTCTTTTTTTTGTGACGCAGATCACATTTTGTCCGACCGGAGGCTCGTCCCTTGTGTTTCGGGCTCATCATCTTGTCGTCGCACTCCCACAACACGATTGCAAACTTTGGAATAAATGACGGAGTCCGACAACGGTACGCTGCAGATTTCTGAAGCGGAGTCAGCTTAACTCTTTGTATTTCAACATGTTAGAGAATGCAGCGGTCCAGGGTCCGTGGCTGGCAGGCAACTTGCTATGGTTGTGCGCGTGCCGAACAGGTCGGCGCACACCGGAGAGGCTGGCTGGAACCAGCATTACCATGGGGATGAGACCGAATATGGAACGAACCACCTCAAAGTTAACCCGCGGAATCGTAGCGCTAGCCGTGCTGACGCTGGGATTCCAACCACGAGCCGAAGCTCAAACTGGGCTTCCAGGTACGACGCTGGAGGCCGCGGAGACGACCGTCTTCGTCACGTTCATCGAGTCAAACGCTGGATACACGAGTGACATCCAGTTCTTTGCCACGATCGGCGGAGTCAGTCAGACCCTGTTCAACAACCGCGACGCCAGTGGAACACAGGTCGCGCTGAACAATCTCACCATTGGACAAGAAGTCATCTTCGGGATTTACGTCAGAAACACCGGAGAAACCTTTTACGCCGGGCCCGGAAGTCGGAACTCCGATGGACTGGTCCACGCGTCGGTCACCGCCCTCGGCAACGGCCGCTATCGGCTCGGGTTCGAAGATCTGCACGGTGGCGGCGACCTCGATTTCAACGACGTGATCTTCGAGGTTCAAGGTGTCTCAGCGGTCGTAAACCCCGAACCAGTTACAATGGTCCTCCTCGGATCCGGACTGTTCGGCCTGGGCGGAGCCGCCGCACGTCGGCGCCGCAAAGCTGAACTCGGTTGAGTAGAGACCATCCCCTCTCATAGCTCTCCGGCTATGCTAAAGAAGGCCCGGCTTCCCCAGCCGGGCCTTTTTTTTTGTGCACGTCATTGTTCCGGTTGGGTGCGCATCAGGGCACCACTCTGCCGGGTCGCTCGGGCTGGCCCCGTTAGTTCCGCGTCACCCCAAAACCGAGGAGTATTTGCTCGATGGTCTGTGGTCTTCGAACGTTTTGGAGCCGACTCCGCTGGACCCGATACCCCAGGCGGGCCCACAGGGGGGAGGTTGCCAGTCTGAGTTCCAGACCACCTTCCGCCCCTTGTCCATAATCGAACGGGTCGGCTCCACTGACGTCAGCCGACAGTGCCTTCCAGACTTCCACGTAGCTCCGCAATTGCTGGTCGAACAATCGCGCGGTTCCCCGGACCCGGCCCTCCCAGTAGAACCAGCGGCGACGCGTTCCATCAGCAAACGTGAAGCTCCGGACGTGAGGCCCCAACTTGAGGGTCAACCAGTCGATCGGCGAGACACCGATAAGAAATTCCCCCTCGACCAGATCCTGACTCACGTCGAGCCTGGTGGACTTCACGGAGCCTTCCATATACCGAACGTTCGCTGAGAACCGCCCTATCTCAACTCTCCCTTCCCCACCCAGCAACACTCCGGTGAGCTGACCCCGCACCTGGGGATCCTCCGGTGTCACACGTGTTACCACACCGACGGCGCCGGCCGCCACGTCCAAGCGCCCCTGCCCCGAGAGTTCGCCGGCGAGGCAACAGATCGCCACCGCCGCCGAAGCACAGACGCAGTATCGTCGGGACAGTAGACGCACTATGGATTGCGCCCGTCGTTCAATGGGGATCCCGCCAAAACGCGGATACGAACGTCGGCGATGCGGCTGGCGTTCTGCCGCGCCACCGACGCCACTTGATCTTGCCACTCACGCCTGAGCGTCTGATTCGCCACCACGTTCTCCGGCAGGGGCTGCCCTGGCCGCCGGTTGAGGAACCCCGCGACGCCCGCCAGGCTGATGACGCCACCGACCGCAAAGCGTGCCCCCGACGGCTCAGACCCGGATGCGATCGCTGAAGGCAAGGCCACCACCGCCGCCCCGGCGAGAACTCCGCCCAACAGTGCTTCGATGCCCGGTCCGGAGGATCGGGTTTCCGGTAGGAACATCGATGGTTCGGGCGGGAGTGGATGAGGCGTGGTATCTGCCCGCAACCTCGAGATCGAGAGTGGGACTTGGAGCACGTTCAGAATTCTGCCGTTGTCGTCCAACGACGTCACGTGCAAGACGTGCGAACCCTCCGTGATCTCACCGGTGGCATCGAGACCGTCCCACCCCAGGTCTAAACTGTCGGCAATTGGGCCACTGTAGAGCAACCTGACCTCGGCACCGGATGCCGTTCGAATGTCGGCAAGCACATCATGGAGCGAACTGGAGAGGAGACGCATGCTGAGACGGTCCGCACCCACCCGTAACGTCTCGTCACTCGGAACGATTGCCTTGATGGCCTTGGTCTGGCGCCGAGTCTCTTCGAACAGATTCGTGACATCTGGAGGAAACACGAGTTGATCCGGCCGATATCGGGGCTCCAAGCGGATCAACCGTCGAAAGGCGGTCGATGCCGAAACCGGCCTGCCGCGATAGAACTCGGTTGCGGCCAAATACGCGAGGGCGTCGGCGCGAACACTGTCATCGGTTGCTGCCTCGAGATCGGGAACGAGCGCACGACGCAACAGCGCCGCCGCGGCATCGAACTCCAGCTCCCTATACGCACGAATTGCCTGATCGAGCAATTCCGACGCCGACTGAGCGCGAGCCTGCTCGAACGCTAGCCCCATCACCATCAGTAGCAGGACGACCCTACTCGTCTTCTTCATTTTGAGCCTTGAGTACGATGCTCGTCAGACGGACCTGTTGACGGGGAGCGACTTCGATCTCGATCTCGAAGGGCTCAAACCCGTCCCGAGTGACGCGAATGTGGTGAGTGCCGGGTGTCAAAAGCAAGTTCGCTTTCGGCGTGTTGCCAATGAGTTCACCGTCCAGGTAGAGCTGTCCCCAGGGGGTGGAATTGACGAACAGCAGCCCGGCATCGGCTTCCACGGGAACCGTCTGCGCCGGAGGTGTCTCGGGTTGTCTCACCGGTCTTTGGGGTGGAGGGGTGGCCGCCGGACGAGGCGTTGGGCGCTCGTCGCGGACTGTGGGCGGTTCCGGTTCGGGGGCCGCCGCACCAGACTCCGCGTTCGGCCGAACACGCTCGGTTCGGACATCGGCCGCGCCGTCAGGGCGGTCTGACACGCCTGCGGTCGTCACACCGGAGTCCACCGGAACTGCAACGCCAGACCCTTCGGGCGGCACAGGCGGTTGTTCGTTTACCGTGAACGTCTCCGGGGTCACCATTCGTAACTCTGGTCCCCCAACAGAAAGCGGTGCGGGACGGCGCCACAGAAGCACCGATTCCACCAGAATGACCGTCAAGATCGCCAGGGCCAAGCGTCCAAGCGGAAACCTGCGGCGTGGCGGTGGTGCGAGTACAACCGGAAGCGAATCTTCTTCGTCCTCCACGCCGGACCGATCGATCAACACCACCTGCGGCCGCGCAGCAGCTTCCTCCGGCACAATGGGTATCGCCTCTTCAGGCGCCCAATCACCCCGGAGCAAGCTCACGAAGTCCAATACGTTCGGGAATCGCTCGACGACTGATTTGCTCATCGCGCGCTGAATGGCATCGTCGACGTGCGAGGGAATGTCACCGCGCACGCTGCTGAGGAGGGGGGGGACCTCGGTCCGATGTTGCCGCTCGATCTCGTCGGGAGCATCACCCACGAACGGAAGCGTCCCTGAGAGACACTCGTACGCCACCACCGCTAGCGCATACTGGTCGATGCTGGCGGTTCCCGTCCGAGCGCGGAAACGCTCCGGGGCTGCATACTCAGGTGTTCCGACGGATCCTTTGCCCGCAGCCGCCCCACGAGACGCACCGAAAGCACCCATCACAATCGGATCGCACAGTCGGGCCCACCGATTGCTGTCCACGATGATATTAGACGGTTTGACATTCCCATGCACCAAGCCTCGCCGGTGCAGGTAGTCCAATGCGCTCCCGGCCTGCTCCATCACGGTGAGACATAGATCGAGCTCGATCGGACCTTCTTCCCGGAGAAGGTCGGCCAGAGACTCCCCCTTCACGTACTTCATCGAATACCACAGCAGCGCCGGGGTCGAGCCAGAGTCGTAGACCGGAAGAAGGTGAGAGTGGGTGAGCGAGGCCGCGACTTTGGTGTCCCGTTCGAATTGGGGCAGATCGGGATAGAGTCCGCGCTGGAGCGGAATCACCTTGACGGCCACGGGCTGGTCGCGTTCGGCGTCCTGTGCCAGAAAGACCGTTGAGCGCCGCCCGCGGCCGATCAAGCCCGCAATTTTGAAGCGCCCTTCGAGCTCGCGCTGGACCGTCTCTTGGGTTTCGTCTACCACGGGCCGGTCAACCGTTACTTGCCCACCGGGTGACGCGCCGCATAGGACGCACTGGTCGGTTTCCGCCGAAATCTCGCCAACCGTACAGTGGGGACAGATCATACCTTAATAGTACGCAGAACTGTGATGTCATATCTGTGGTCTCTGTTCCAGCCGACCCGCCCGGGCGCCCTCGGAGAGTCTTTCCACCCAGGCCACCAGGAATCAAACACGTTGGCATACATGCGGTTCCGCAGCTGAGGCGGTCCCAAATCCGACATGCTCGTGCCATCGTCGTCCGTGATCGTCCCAAGCCCAGACCCGTCGTTGATGGTGGCGTTGGACGGATTCGACAGATCAACCGTGTAGGTCTCCTCTGTTCCCTCGTCCTCTAAATCGCCCTCCACCGAAACCGTGACCTGCTTCGAGGTCTCACCAGGGTTGAACGTGAGGGTCGTGCTTCCAATCGCGGTGTAGTCGCCCGGCGCGATGGCACTCCCATCGTTCGTAGCATAATCCACCGTCACGGTCCTACCCGACGCCGCCGATAACGTCACGGTAAAGTCCGCGTCCACGGTCCCCACATTGCCCTCCACAACTGTCACATCGTCGATCGACAGCGTCGGTGTCGCATCGTTGTCCGCGATCGTCGCCGTGTGCACCGTCGTCGTCCCGAGGTCGGCGTTCGTGGGCGCCCCCATCGTCAGCACGACGGTCTCGT
>JBFIZG010000209.1:0-6271 GCA_041604955.1 Gemmatimonadales bacterium
GGGGGAGGGTTCTCGGGCGGCGGGGGTTTCTCGGGCGGCGGGGGAAGCTTCGGCGGCGGGGGCTCTTCCAGCAGCTGGTAGCCGCAACGGCGGCTGTGAAATCAGCAATTTCAAGTAGTTGCGACGACCCGGTAGATTTGTCTCTTTGCTATTGACGAAACGTCAAGAGAGGCTATCCTTGCTCTCCATGGACGCGGCACCCAAACGCATGTCGACCGAAGCCCGGCGCGATCACTTGCTCGCCTTCGGTCGGGCTCATTTCGCCGCGCACGCATACGACGCGATGTCGATGGACGCGATCGCCGAGCGGGCCGGGGTCTCGAAGGGTTTGCTCTACCACTACTTCGGCGGTCAGCGCGGCTTCTACATGGAGACCGTCCGCGCCGTGACCGACGAGGTGATCGCGGTGATCGAGCCTCCCACCGGCGTTTCGTTCGAGGAGGCGTTCCGCGCCATGGTGACGAGCTTCGCGGGCTACGTGCAAGACAACGGGCCCATCTATCAAGCGCTGGTGCGCGGGGGCCTTGGTTCGGACACAGAAGTCAATGCGCTTCTCGATCGCGTTCGGGCCCGGGCGCACGACATCATCGTCGAACGCCTCGGTATCGTGGCTCCGTCATCCCTCACGCAAATCGCGATCTACGGGTGGGTGAGCTTCGTCGAAAACGGCGCGGCCGAATGGGTAGAGTGTCAGGACGTGTTCCCCGAGGTACTGATCGACCTCTTCGTCTCCGCATTCGACCCGGTACTCTCGACTCTCCAGAATGGACAATGCGAATGACACAGAAAGCGAGAACATCATGACTCGGTCGGACGGCAACACTCAGGTCGGTTGGCGCGCCCATGCAGGCGAGCTCGCTTGGGTTACCCTTGGCCTTTTCTTCCTCGTCGTGGCAGGCGAGGTCGCGGTCTGGTGGGGCGTTCTTTCCGGCCACATGCCGATGTGGGCCGGCACGATAAGCGCGACCCTACTCGCCTATGTCGCCTTTACGGTCATGCACGAGGCCACGCATGGGAACATCCATGGCGAGCACGCTCGCCTACGGTGGGTCGGGGAAATCGCCGGGTGGCTCAGCGCCCTCACCTTGTTGGCGCCGTATCCATCATTCCGCGTGTTGCATCTCCAACACCACGCCAACACCAACCACCCCAAAAAGGACCCCGACTATTGGGTCCGCGGCCACAATCCGATTTCCGTCATCCTGCGCAGCTTCTCGATTCTGCCCGCGTACGAGTACAACTTCTTCTTCGGTGCCGCGAGCAAGACCCGAGCGGCCCAAACGCAACATCGGCCCGTCGTGCTCTCGTTGTTGGGCCTGCTCGCGATCCTCATCGTGCTCATCGCGACCGGCTTTGGATGGGAAGCGTTGTGGCTGTGGATCGTGCCCGCCCTGACGGCTGTAGGCGTGCTTGCCTTCCTTTTCGACTGGGTGCCGCACCACCCCCACAACGTCCAAGAACGCTTTCGAGACACGCGCATCCTGCTCGTGCCTGGCCTTACGCTGCCGATGCTGTGGCAGAACTACCACTTGATTCATCACCTCTATCCTCGCGTACCCTTCTATCGGTATGCTCAGTGTTTCCGAGATCTGCGAAGCGAGCTCGAGGCCAACGGTGCGCCGATCGAGACCACTTGGCGACTGGGTCAGCTAGCGGGCGCTAGCGAGAGCAGAAGCACTCCATAGACCCCGGCTCCGGCAACGAAGGCGAGCACGTCGCCTGAGCGGTCAGTATCCGGAAGCTCGTGGCGCAGGATGTTTAGGATCGTCCCGCCGGCGATGTAGGCGAGGACGAGTGCCAACGCCTCCGGTCGGATCTCGACCTCGGGTAGAACTCCGATTAGCCAGCCCGTGATCAGCCCTACGACGAGCAGCCACCGACCGATAGTTCGGTAACGGTCGCCGTGATGCTCGACCAGTGAATGGTCGTTGACCAGGAAGTGAAGCCCCATCGCCAGGGCAAACGTCCACAGCGGCTCGACGGCCTCGTCGCCCGGACTGGCGACCGCATATCCGATGGCTGCGTTCAGTACCACGAAGGAAAGGATGCTGAGCCAGAAGGCGGCGGTTCCCGTCTGGTCGGGTCCTCCTGCGGCACGGTGACGCCGGCGCGACTCGCGAGAAGCCGTCTCTACCCAAAAGGACACGGTCAACCCTACCAAGGCCAGAATATAGATGTGTCTGTCGAGCCCGGGGAACAAATCGATGTGGTCGATTAGATTCTGCTGCTCGGCCAGACTCGGCATCAGATCCAAAAAAACGTAAGCGACGCTGACGCCTGAGGCAGCGGAGAGCGCTCGTGGCCCCCACTGGCGCCCGAGGGCTACGGCGGTGCCCGCGTACAGATGGACGACCGCCAACACAAGAACAGTCAGTAGCGTTGCCAACATAGAGCTCATGTGAATCGCGCTACGCATTAGCAGATATGCTCACGAGCTCGAAAGCGCCGAGACGCAGGCTCCGGTTTCTACGAGCGTCACGGTTACGACCGAGTCGCCACCTGGCCCGACAGCCGCTTCCACCTGGATTGGCACCTTTATCGCAAGCCGATCGCGGTGTAAAAGGAGGAAGACATGACCCACTTTTTGCTCAACTCGCTCCTCATGCAAAGGAGGGCATTCCTTCGTGCCACTTCGGCGGCGGCGGCGGCAGCGGCGGGAGCTCCTTCATTTCTGCTTTCGGCGTGCGGCACGAATTTGCCAAAGGCCGACCTCGTCGTGGACCCAAACATACCGTGGTGGCGGCAGCACAACTTTGGCCCCGTCTTCGATGAGCTCGACGAAACCGACCTGAAGGTTCGCGGTGCGATTCCACCAGAGCTCAACGGCGTCTACGTTCGCAACGGGTCGAATCCGCAGGCGTCCGACAACACACACTGGTTCTTGGGCGACGGAATGGTGCACGGTGTGCGCCTCGGCGGTGGCGAGGCAAAGTGGTACCGAAACCGCTACGTCCGCACGACCTTCTACGAAGACGGTATCGGCTTTGGCGTGCCGCAAGGCCCGAACACGTACGCCAACGTGAGCCTGGTCTATCACGCAGACCGGCTCTTGGCATCGGGAGAGGTCGGCTTCCCTTACGAGCTGAACCCCTCCGATCTTTCCACCGTCGGCGCGCACGACTTTGCGGGGGAGTTGAACAACTACTTCACCGCTCACCCTGCGATCGATCCCGCAACCGGGTTCATGCACTTCTTTGGTTACGGTTTTGGGCCGCCGTTCCTGACTTATTGCGTCGCAGACGATCAGGGGACTCTGCTCAGTTGCGAGGCGGTCGCAGCGCGGGGCGCCACGATGATGCATTCTTTCGCCATCACCGATCGGGACGTGATTTTTTGGGAGCTTCCGGTGGTATTCGACCTCAGCGTGCTGTCCGAGACGGGCTGGATGTTCCGGTGGGATGCGGATTTCGGTGCCAGAATTGGTGTCATGCCCCTTGGCGGGCCGGCCTCCGAGATTCGATGGGTCGAGATCGAGCCCTGCTATGTGTTTCACCATCTCAACGCATTTCGGGTTGGCGATGACATCGTCGTCAACGTTTGTCGTTACGACGAAATGATGAACGGCGAGCGCTTCGGTGCGATCGACCCACAGTTGCGGCGCTGGACGATCGGGACTGCCGGCGAAGAGTTGACGTTTTCCGAGAGCACGCTCAGCGAGCGAAACATCGAGTTCCCATACTCGGACCGGCGCAACTTTGGCCGGGCCACTCGCTACGGCTGGTTTACTTCGCTTCGCGACCATCCAGAAACCCTCGATCCGGCGGGGGTCGTTCGCTACGACAGTCAGACCGGGATGATCGACGAGTGGGAGCCAAGTCCATACCGGCAATCGGGGGAGCCCTTGTTCGTGCCAGCCGGCGATGGCGAGGGCGATGGCTGGCTGCTCACGTTTGTCTACGATCGCAGCGCCGACGCGACTGACCTCGTCATTCTCGATGCGACCGTAGTCGGTGGCGGCCCTGTCGCCGAAGTGCGTATGCCGCGACGGGTACCGCATGGGTTTCATGGCACGTGGGTGCCGGATCAAGCCTGACCGGAGTACTCAAGCAATGGCGGAGCTGGTTTCAGTCAATGTTGGCCTCCCACGGCCAGTCGACACACCGCGCGGGCCCGTGATGACGGCGATCTTCAAATCACCGACCGACCGGCGCCTTCGCGTCGAGTCCCACAACCTCGAGGGCGACCGACAAGCGGACCCCTCGGTTCACGGCGGCGAGAACAAGGCCGTCTATGGCTATCCTGTCGAGCACTACCCGGTGTGGGCTGACGAGCTCGGGAGACGCGATCTCCAATACGGGCAATTTGGTGAGAACCTCACGACGCGGGGGTTGTTCGAGCACGACGTCGGTATCGGGGACGTGTTCTCGATCGGGTCCTCGGTGCTAGCGGTTAGCCAGCCGCGCGCACCGTGTTTCAAGCTTGGCATTCGAATGGGTGACCCTAGGTTCGTGAAAACGTTTCTGCAGAGCGGACGCCCTGGGTTCTACTTTCGTATCGTCGAATCGGGCGAGCTCGGGGTTGGGGACGAGGTGACGCGGATCGACCGAGGCCTGACCGGGATGACCGTTCGCGAAATCTGGGAGCTGAGCTACGGGGGTGGTAGCGACCGCGAGCGCACGAAGCTTGCCCTCGAAATCCCGACGCTCGGCGACGAATGGCGAAAACCAATGCTCGCAAAGCTGGCCGGGTGAAACGGGATTGCCAATGGAAATCACCCTCATTCGAAACTTTCTCCTGGCGATGATCGCCATCGTGAACCCGCTAGGAAAGGTGGCGGTCTGGGTCAAGGCTTCCGAAGGCTGCGATCCCTCCGTGCGCGTGCGACTGGCGGTGCTCGTCACCGGTACAGCGACGCTGCTGCTCTTGGTCTTTCTCTTCTTCGGAAAAGCGATCTTGGATTTCTTGGGCCTTGACGTCCCAGCTTTTCGGGTCGGAGGCGGGATCATCATCCTGTTGATCGGGATTGATATGCTGCGGGGACACGTCGTTGACGTAGACACCGACACAGGGGTGACCGGAAAGGACGCCCTCGATCGAGCCAAGGCGCGCTTTCGCGACGTCGTCGTTCCCGTGGCGGTGCCGATCCTCGCCGGTCCGGGTTCGATCACCACGGCTCTCCTCTACGGTTTTCGCGGAGAGGAGTGGGTGGATCGCGCGATTCTCGGAGCGGTGCTCGTCGGCGTGATGTTGTTGGTCCTGGTCGTGCTGCTCCTGGGACACCGCATCCAGGAGGTCTTGGGCGAGCTCGTGCTCAACGTGCAAACTCGCATTTGGGGCTTGCTCCTGACCGCCATCGCGGCCCAGCTCATCCTCGTCGGGCTCGGTGAGTCGTTCCCAAACTGGCTGGAAGCTACGTCACCGATCATCGACGACATTCGCGAAGGCGCGAGCCCACGCTGACGCGCGCCCTCGCAAAGCGTGGTACGCTCCGGCAACCGCACAAGCTGGGTTCGAGGGTTCGTGAGCACGGGAGTAGGTCAGTCCACCAACAGCCGGGAGTTCTTGCAGCAACGTGTGGCGGCGTTCGGATTGGCGGTTGCGGTCATTCTCTGCCTCTCGTTGATCAGCCGCGTCATCTTGGGCGCGGCTTTTGGTTATCTGCAGGGGGAGCTCGCACATGCATCGTTTTGGGCGCACGCGGCTGCGGTGGTGCCCGTCACTTGCGTGTGGTTGATCTGCCGGTCGCGACCTCTCGAGACACGGACCATTCAGATCGTCGAAGGCGTTGGCCTCGTGCTGACGAGCGTGGGCCTGGTCGTGATGGGCTCCAACATTCCCGCGGCTGCTGGCGCGGCGACGAGCACGGCTTATGCGTTGTCTTTCGGGCTCATCGCCCGAGCTATCTTCGTCCCTAGCACGGCGAAGCATACGGCTTGGCTCGGGCTGGCGATTGGGGTTCCGCTCGTCGCCGCCGTCTATCAGAATTTTCTGACTGTCGATCTCGAGGTGTGGAACAGCCTCGGGTTCTTTCGCAGAATCAAAGAGAAGCAATCTTTGGCGCGTAGCCAGTCGATTCAGATCGGATTTGCCTGGTCACTCACCACACTGCTCGCGGCCTGGGCTACGCGTGTGATCTACGGCCTCCGCAAAGATGTCAGCGACGCAAAGAAGCTAGGCCAATACGTGGTCGAAGAAAAGCTCGGCGAGGGCGGCATGGGCACCGTCTATCGCGCGGAACAGGAGTACCCGCACCGCGAGGTCGCCCTGAAGCTCATGCGGCGGCAGGTGATGTCCCGTCACGGCCGGCGACGGTTCGAGCGGGAGGCCGAGA
>JBFIZG010000210.1:0-6252 GCA_041604955.1 Gemmatimonadales bacterium
CGAGCAACAATCTCGGCGCCAGCCGCCATCGCGAGCGCGGTGGCAACAGGCCCCAACGAAAGCAGTCCCCTATACCCTGGCAGCGAAATCGCCAAATACGTAAGCTGAATACGGCAACCACCCGTCTTCGAGAATCGGCGGCCGCGACGCTGCACGCCCGAGAAGACGGCTACGGAGGAGAGAATGAAACATCTGATTACCGGCGGATCCGGCTTCATTGGGAACCTCGTTGCGCGGCGCCTGCGCGAACGAGGGGAGCAGGTTCGGATCCTCGACATTTGGGAAGACCCATCACGACCCAAAGACATCGAGTATGTCGAGTGCAGCGTGCTGGATCAGCGCGGCGTCGCTGAGGCGATGAAGGGCGTGGACGTCGTGCACCACAACGCCGCGCTGGTGGCGCAGACAAAGGCCGGCAAAAAATACTGGGAGGTCAACGTCGACGGGTCACGGATCGTCGCCGACGAGGCCGCCAATGCGGGCGTCCAGGCGATCATCCATACGAGTTCGACGTCGGTATTCGGCGTTCCGCCCGACGAGGCCATCACCAACGCGACACCCACAACTCCGGTCGAACCGTATGGGCGGTCGAAACTCGCCGGCGAGCACGTGGTGGATGAAATCTGCGACAAACACGGCATCCCACTCATCACCATCCGGCCGCGCGCCACGCTCGGCGCGGGGCGACTCGGCATTTTCCAGATTCTGTTTCAGTGGATCAAGGAAAACCGCAACGTCTACGTGATCGGGAGCGGCAACATCAAGTTCCAGTTCATCCACGCGCACGACCTGATGGATTTCTACATGCTGGCGCTCGATGCCGGCGTGACCGGGACGTACAATGTGGGCACCGACAGGTTCGGTACGCTACGAGGCGACCTGGAGAAGTTGATCGAAATTGCGGGGACCTCGTCGAAGGTCAAGAGCCTCCCCGAAGGGCTCACC
This sequence comes from Gemmatimonadales bacterium, assembly GCA_041604955.1. Taxonomy (GTDB): domain Bacteria; phylum Gemmatimonadota; class Gemmatimonadetes; order Gemmatimonadales; family GWC2-71-9; genus JBFHWR01. The sequence goes on from JBFIZG010000210.1 coordinate 946, forward strand.
ATCAATACGCTGCGGTTTCTCTATTGGACCAAGCTGTCACCGCTCGTTCCGTGGCACTATTTGACGTATCACAAGCCCTGCTACTTCGACGTGCAGCCGCTGCTCGACATGGGGTGGAAACCGCGCTACTCGAACTTGGACATGCTGCAAGAGAGCTACGAGTGGTTCTCGACCAGTTCGGAACAGCGACAAAGCGAGCAGCGGTCTCCACATCGCTCCCCGATCAGTCAGGGAATACTGTGGTTGGTAAAACAGCTCTCCTAGCGGACTAAGGCCGATCCCCGGTATCGAAGTGGCCGTGGTCGGGGCGGGCGTAGCTCCTTGACGCCCGCTACGCCAGCTGCTGCAACGCTTCCGTACCGCCGGTAACGCACCACCAGACCCCGCAGCGCTACGGCACGCACGTGCCCGGCGCGCTCGTGAAGAACGTCCCGAGTACATTGACGGTGCCGGCATTAGACTTGGTGACGTTCACCCACGCCGTCACGTCAGCCGGCACGCTTCCGTCGCCCGTGAAATCTTGGAGCTGGAACGTGCTCGTCCCGACGCTCTCCAGCGTGTAGCCGTTTCCTCCTAAACCGGACGTCGTGGTGTTCACGAGGTGTAGACAGACGTTCGCGTCACCGGTCGACGAGACTGAAATCCCGTCGCCGGCGGTGTTGGTGATGCTGAGACCTTGAAGATCGAGGCCCAGCGTGCCCGTGGTATTTTGAACGTCCACACCAGCACCGGTGGCATTGTCGAGCACGCTCGTCGTATTAATGGTCGCCGCGCCTGTCACGTCGAGCAGCCGGATGCCGGCGCCCGCACTGTTGCCGGAGACCGCTTGGGCCGTCAGATCCAATTCGGTTCGAACGATGTCCAGCGCCGGCGCGCCATCAGCGTCCACTCGAGCATCGTTGACGACGAGCGTGCCAGCCGCACTCGTGTTGCTCACTTCGATCGCCGGATTGGACGACCCAGTGGTGAAGATATCAACGTTGGAGAACGTGAAGGTTCCCGTACTGTTGTCCCGTATGGTGATGCCGGACTGACCACCGTTTCGGTTAGCCGCCGTGCCGAGGAACAAGTCACTCACCGTCACGTCGCTCGCGACATTTTCGATCAGCACACCGCGTCCGTTTCGATGCGCCTGTGTGATGGCGCCGGTGATGATCACCTCGCCGCCGGGGCCCATGTTGAGCACCTCCAGCACATGGAATGGGCGCACCGTGGTAATGGTCCCGGGATAGTGGAACGACAGGCTGCCTCCGGCAACGCGCACGGCTTGGCCAGCCGGATCGACGATCGCACTTGCGTCGTTCACCACTTCGAGCGTGCCGCTGAGACTAGTCAGACGGACCGCCAAGTCCGGCGCATCGACCGACGACAGTTCATCGAACACCACGTTGTTGCCGAGATCCCCGTTTGCGAGGTCCACGGCACCGCCGACTCCGGTGATGGACACCGCGTTCACCGTCAGATTCCCGACAGCGTCTCCAAACATTCCAAAGCTCGCTGACGGACGGATCGCATGCGTGTTCCCGATCGTGAGTCCACGTACCGTGTTGTTGGCGGCGAGTTCGATTCCGTGGTTGTCGACGTCGGTGACGGCGATCGTCGGCGGCGTGCCGGCCGCGCCCGCGAACGTCTGGTACGCAACCACACTATTCGGATCGGCGGCGAACGCACTTGCGAGGGGAACGCCCTCACCGATCAGCTGTTGATCGTCGAGCAGGTTGATGCCGTCCGCCTCCGAATAAGCGCCGCTCCGGAGCGAAATGACGTCACCGGTTTTGGGTTCGGGGGCGCCGGCGCCACCGGCGTTTGCCGCGTTGAACGCAGCCATGCTCGGGAACGGATCGACAAACGTCCCTGCGTTCGCTGGACCCGCCGCGTCGTCGTCGACAAACCAGACCATACCTCTCACCGTGATCGTCACTGTCGCCAGCGCCCCCGACCCGTCATCCGCACCGTAGGTAAACGTATCATCGCCTTCGTACCCGGCTGGCGGTTCATAGGTAAAACTTCCGTCAGCCTGAAGCGTCACTAACCCCGGCGCGCCTGCCCGCCCCGTCGCCGACGTCGCGGTGGCAACGCCGATGTTCGCCGCCGACCCCTGAACCGACGTCACCGTGAGTCCGGGATCATCATTGGCAGGACACCGTCCAGGTTGCCAACCGCAATCGGGATATTGCCGCTCGCCGTGTAAACGTCGTTCCGCGGCGGCGCCGTCGTGATACCGCCCGGCACACAGACGCCCGGTGAGGCGGCAAACGGCGCTCCGACCGTGACCGCGGATGACCCCTGGTTGTTCTTGCCCGCGAGCCACGCTTCCACATCGCCGGCCAGATTTCCATCTCCGATAAAGTCCTGCAAGAGGAAGGTGCTCGCTCCACCACTCGTGAGCACGAACGGGCTGCTCGCTCCATTCACCACCGAACTCGTATTCCTGACCATGTTGAGACATACGGTGCCGGGCGCAGCCGCGACCACGCTGATGCCGTTGCCCCCGGCATCGATCACGTCGACGAACTCGAGATCGAGCAACGCGTTCGTCGCAGTGATGCCGTCCCCAACGGTATTCTGAATCGTTCCCCCGCTAGAGGGTGTCGACGCATCACCGGTGATCAAGAACCCTCCCGTCGTTCCGGTGTTGTCGAGCACGATCCCGTTTTCCGCGCCGTTCGTCGCGATGCGCCGGAACGTGACTCCGGTCGCTCCGATGGTGACGTTGTCGATGCGAACCGGGGTTCCTGTGCCGGTCGCGATCGTATTGACTGCGCTCCCATCGACATGGACGGTCCCCCCGTTTGCTGCCACAAACCCATCACCCGAGCCGGTGAGGATCGAGACCCCGTCATTGAATTCGAACACCGCCGATCCGTTTCCTTCGAGCCGGACACCCGAGCCGCTCGTATTGTCGATCGCCACCGAGGCGAACGTGAACGTCCCCGATGAGTTTGCGATGTCGATGCCGGCGTCCGCGGCGTTGTCGACGTCCAGCGTGCCAGTGACGGCTGCGCTCCCGCTTACCTCGAAGAGACGCACACCGCCGCCATCGCTCCCGGAGGAAACCGGGTCCGCCACGTTCAGATCCACGGATGTCCGCGCGATGTCGATCGCAGGACCGCCAAGGGCATCGAAACGTCCGTCGGTGACGGTGAGCATGCCGGCAGTTGTCGTGTTGTCTACGCGAATGCCGGCGTTCCCGGGACCACTCGCAAACACATCCACATTCGAGAAGGTGAATGTCCCCGTGCTATTTCCCATGATGAGAATGGGAGACTGGCCGCCGTTCCGGATCGTCGACGACCCCAGGTCGAGATCGGCAATCGTGACATCCGTGCCCGCCCCGTCGATCAGCACGCCCCGTGCGTCGGCGTGTGTCTGGGAGATTCGACCCGTCAACATCACGTGGCCGCCAGGCGCCGTATTCACGATCTCGAGCACGTGAAACGGGTGGAGGGTGTTAGTGATGTCCCCGGGAAAGATCAGCGACGCGTTGCCCCCACCGATACGAACCGATTGTCCGGCAGCATCGACAATCGCGCTCGCGTCATCCAGCACCTCGAGCGTGCCCGCGAGATCGGTCATTCGAAGCCCCAGGTCGGGCGCTCGAACCGAAGAGAGCTCGTCGAACACGACAGCCGTGCCGAGGTCGCCGTTGGCGAGGCTGGCCGCGCCGCCAAGACCGGTGATGGACACGGCGTTCACCTTCAGATTGCCGACCGCGGCGCCCGCCATTCCAAAGCTCGTCGCGCCAGGCGTCACGTCGGTGTTGCCGATCGAGAGGCCCCTGACCGTGTTGTCGGTCGCCAAGTCGATTCCGTTGTTGCCGATACCGGTCACTTCGATCACCGGAGGGGCGGCGCTCCCGTTCGCGAACGTCGTGTAGCGCGCGATACTATTGCCGTCGGCAACAAACTCGCTTGAAAACGGCACGCCCTCCCCAATCAACTTTTGGCCGTCCAACAGGTTGATCCCGTCGGATTCCACGTACGTGCCCGTTCCGGTGCGGAGCACGATCAGATCACCCGGCTTGGGATGCGGAGCAGCGCCAGTCAAGGCTGCCGCGGCATTGAAATCGGCAATCGTCAAGAACGGACTCGCGAACGAGCCCCGGTTTACCGCGTTGCTGGCTTGGTTGTCGATGAACCACACCATGTCGCTTACGGTGATCGTGACCGTTGCGGTGGCGGAGCCGCTGGTGCTGGTCGAGTACGTGAACGTGTCCACACCCTCGTACCCCGGCGGAGGCTTGTACCAAAACCGTCCGTCTGGATATGCGCGTACTCTCCCGGACGCACCTCGCCGGCCAATCGCCGACGTAGACGTCGGCACGCCGACGTTGGCCGCAGACCCCTGCACCTGGACGACCACGCTCCCATCGGCGTCGTTGCTCGAGAGTCCCTGATCCGCCGGGACCCAGATGGCGATGTTGCCGGTTGCCGTGTACTGATCGTCTTCGAGGATCGGAATCCCAAACGAAAACTCGACATCCGCCGCCATTGCGTCAGGCGGATCCGCCGCATCGTCGTCGGTGACGAGCGGACCGTGAACCGTGACGGTGCACGTCTCTCCCGGCTGCAGGTCGAGCGCGGGGTCGAGCGTGAACACCGGGTCGCCGTCGGTGACGTCCAGGATTGTGGCCCCGCCGGTCCCGGTTGGATTGAACGGGCCACTCGACGAACAACTCATGGTGATCCAGTCACCGGCGACCGTGACCGGTTCGCTGAACGTGATTGCGATGTTCGCCTCGGCCGACACGTCCTCACGCCCGTCTGCCGGATCGGTTTCCGTGACGGTCGGCGCCGCGTCACCAGCCGTGACCTCGATGGTCACCGTCCCATCATCGACGCCGGCGTCGTTCGTGATCCGGTAGGCAAACACCAGCGTGCCGGTAAAGCCAAGCGCGGGGTCGAATACCACCGACCCATCGGCATTCACCGTGACGTCGCCCTTCCCGACAACCTCCACCGTCTCGCCCGGAGCCTTGTCCGTCACCAACCCGACCCCGTCGATCGCTCCCCACGAATCCATGGTCGATGCCGGGAACCCCAGGTCGTCGTTGTCGAGCAGATCGCCGGAACCGTCCGGCACCGTCAACGACACGCCGGCGGCGGTCACGTAGGCGTCGTCCACCGCGTCAGGCTCCATCACCACGCTCACGGTGACGGCTCCGACAGAGGCACCGGCCGCGTTCTCGAGCGTGTACGAGAAGGCGTAGATGCCTGTGAAATCGGTAGGCGGGGTAAACGCGAAACTTCCATCCGCGTGCACGGTGAGTTGCCCGCTCCCCTCGGGCAGGCTCAGGGTGGTCCCCGC
>JBFIZG010000211.1:0-6233 GCA_041604955.1 Gemmatimonadales bacterium
CGGCAGCATCAGCAGCAGCGAGCCGGTGATCGCGAGGACGGTCCCGATAGTACGCTGCGACGGCGGTTCCAGGTTGACGCGCGCGTCCCCGGTGAACAGCTCGGACAGCGCGGCTTCCTCACCGCCGACGGTCGTTCGGATGAGGAGGTCGTAAACGTCGGGCAGAAAGGTGTGGAGCGCCCAGACCACTCCGAACAGCGCGGCGTAGTACAGAAACAGCCGAGTTAGCTGTCGACCCGTTCCAAGCGTCCTGGGTGAAGTCATCTGTCACCTCTCGGTTGCGTCGCTGACGCCGACGAGCATCGCGACGACACGACACTACCTGCAGCGGGGCGGATAGCCGCGGCTGGGGGCGAAAGTAACCGGGTCGTAATGAAGTTACAATGGAATGCGGCGCCCGTTACGACGCCGACAGATCCCTGAAGTCTTCGGGCATGTCGGTGATGATCCCCTGGACCCCAAGACCTCGCAACCGCTCCCCGTCACCACGCTCATTCACGGTCCAGACGTGCACCGGTGTGCCGGCGCGTGTCGACGACCTTACAAACTTGCGATCGACGAGGTGAATCCAGCCATGCCGCTCGGGCACCGCAAACACGTCATACCGCGGCGACGGCGCGCTCCAACCGAATCTGGCACACAGCCAAGCAAACCCGATCTCTCCACGCGACGCCGCCCGAAGGAACGGGGGGCGAAACCGCCGCAGCGCCCGACCGTGAAATGACCCAACTACTACACGAGACACCGCCGCATGGCGTCGGAGCGCCGTCGCGATGACCGGCCCTACACCGGGTTCCTTCAATTCGACGATGAGCGGCGTTTCGGGAAACCGCTCGAGCACCTGGTCGAAAGTCGGAATGCGCTCGCCCTGACCCGCATCGACCCCAGCCAGATCCCGGAGCGTAAGCTTCCGGACCTCGCCCTGTCCGTCGGTCGTCCGGTCCAGCGTCGCGTCGTGAATCACCACCGGGACGTCGTCTGCCGTCCGTTGCACGTCGAGTTCCAGGGCGTCGGCGCCATTGGCCAGTCCCTGTTCAAATGCCAGGATCGTGTTCTCCGGAAATCGGCCCGACGAACCGCGATGGGCGATGATCGGGCGCGCCGCAGGATCGAGGAGGATCAACTCAACAGCCGCAGAACGATGTCACGCCGCAGGCTGGCAGTGCTTGTCGAATGCGTCCTTCAGGTTCGCGGCAATGACGTCGGCGGAGCGCCCCTCGATGTCCTGTCGTTCCAGCATGTGTACCAAACTGCCCTCTTTGAACAGTCCGATCTGCGGCGAGGACGGCGGATAGCCTTCAAAAAACGAGCGCGCCCGATCGACGGCGTCGATTTCCATGCCCGCAAACACAGTGGTGAGCCGATCCGGACGCGCGTCATTGGTCAGAGCGAGACGCACACCCGGGCGTGCCGAACCAGCGGCGCATCCGCACACCGAGTTCACGACGACCAACATCGTGCCCTTCCGAGCCTCGTCGAACGCGCGGTCGACGTCCTCCGGTGTCAGAAGCTCGTTGAACCCGGCTCCCGTCAGTTCCTCACGCATGGGCTGTACCATACGCGGATCGTACCGATACGTCTGCATGACCCTCTCCTCAGTGTTTGATGCTCCGGTGCGGCCGCCACTCCGCGGCGCGTCCCGCGAGGTCCACATCCGTGACCCGCTCGGGATGGAGCAAGCGGCCGAGAATCTCGACCCCATCCGCGAGACGTGGACCGGAGCGATTGAAGAACGAAGACCCGTCAACCACAAACGCCCGATTCTGCACAACGGCCCGCTCGGCTACCCCGAGCAGCTCACGGGCGTATGTGTTGGCCGCGTCGGTCGTAGCCTCCAAGCCGAATCCGCAGGGCATCACGACCAAGACGTCTGGATCCAGCCCCGCGAGATCGTTCCATGATACCTGGACCGACGGCCTCCGCACATCCCCCAACACGTTTTCCCCACCGGCCACCTGCACCATTTCCGGGACCCAATGTCCGGGAGCAAACGGGGGATCCAACCACTCGATCGCGAGGACCCGCGGCATCGGCTCCCCGGCCACGCGATCCGCGACACGAGCCATCCGCTCCTCGAGCGTTCGCGCCAGCGCGGTCGCTCGAGACTCGACCCCAGCCGCCCGCCCGACGGCGACGATACTGTGGAGGACTTCATCGAGCGTATGTGCATCGAGCGAGAGAACCGACGTCCCCGTCCCGAGAAGATCTACCGCGCGTGTCGCCAGGCTCGTTGGAACGGCACAGACCTCGCACACCGCTTGGCTGATCAGCAAATCCGGCGCTACTCGCCGGAGACAGACTTCGTCCAACTCGTACACGCTCCCATGACGCTCGAGTACGTCTCGGAGGGCACGATCGATCGCTCCACTGTCCAGGCCTGTCGAATCGAACCGTGGGCGGCTGAGCCTCGGACGATCCAAGATCTCGGGCGGGAAATCACACTCGTGGGAGATCGCGACCAGCTGGTCCGCCAGACCCAGGGCATGCACGATCTCGGTTCCACTTGCCAAGAGTGACGCGATCCGCATGAGCGGAAGATGAGCGGCTCAGAGCCCGCAAACAAGCTCGTCTTGCAGCCGCTTGACACTCCGTGATGACATGACAAGATTGCGGTCCAACCAAGGGTGGTCGCAACAAGGGGGAGCGGGTATGACCTACATCATCGCCGAACCATGCATCGATGTCCTCGACCGAGGATGTGTGGACGTGTGTCCGGTCGATTGTATCTACGAGGGCGAAGATCAGCTCTACATCCATCCGGACGAGTGCATCGACTGCGGCGCGTGTGAGCCCGAGTGCCCGGTGACGGCGATCTTTCCGGAGGAAGACGTGCCACCCGAATGGGATAGCTACACGCGGAAGAACTACGCGTATTTCGAGTCGGGCGAAGAACGAGTGGTGGCCAAAGGCCGCGAGTAGCGCCTGGTCGTGGTCTGAGTGTGACGGGGCTCTGGCAGCGGTGTCAGAGCCCTTTTTGGTCCTCGGCGTCGCCCCCGTCGTCGTACTCGAAGACATCCTCGACCGACCTGTCGAACAGGCGGGCCAGCTTGAACGCGAGCGGGAGACTGGGGCTGCACTTCCCGGTTTCCACGGCGTTGATGGTCTGACGGGAAACCCCGAGCCGCTGGGCGACCTCGGCCTGAGACCACCGCCGCTCCGCCCGCAACACGCGCAGTCGATTCTTCAGAGGACCGGCTCCAGCATCGAAAGATACGGCAACGTAAAAACATCAATGATACTTGTCAATTTGTATGGTATATCATACACAGCGTCCTCACTGTCTCGACGGCGTTACCCTTCCGGCTTCCAGCACGTAGAATCGTTGCCATGAACCGGCGTCGCACACCCACGAAACGTCCCATCGTCATCGGGGTCGCGGGCGGAAGTGGCTCGGGCAAGACCACCGTTGTCCGAGAGATCGTCAACGAGCTCGGCCCGGAGCATGTGAGTGTCATCCAGCACGACTCGTATTACTACGACCGAAGCGACGTCCCGCCTTCCGATCGGGCCGGGATCAACTACGACCACCCCGATTCCCTCGAGACGACCCTGCTGATCGAGCACCTCCGCACGCTCCGAGCGGGGCAGGCCGTCGACGTTCCCGTCTATGAGTTTGCGAACCATCGACGCACTGCCAAGACAGTCCGGGTCGAGGCTCGACGAGCGGTGATCATTGAGGGAATACTCATCTTGGTGGACAAGGAGCTGCGCGACCTGATGGACATCAAAGTCTTTGTCGACACGGATGCGGACCTTCGGATCCTTCGGCGGATTCACCGAGATCTGGAGCAGCGCGGCCGAAGTTTCGACTCGGTGGTCAGGCAGTACCTGCAAAGCGTTCGACCGATGCACTTGGAGTTCGTCGAGCCAAGCAAACGATACGCACACATCATCATGCCGCCGAGCGGCGACAACGAAGTCGCGGTCGACATGTTGATCACCAAGATCCACTCTGTGGTGTGGGATGGAGCGCCACGCTAACCGCCCTCTTACCCGAGGAGCGTCCGAAACAGGTCACGCATTCCGAACACCAATATCATGGCAATCCCAATTGGCACGACGTACTTGATCCAGTAGAACCAGAAACGCCCCACCACGGGACGGTCCGCACCGCGGTTGACCTCCTCGAGACCACGTGACAGACCGACCACCCACGCTAATCCAATCAGCGCGAGCGCACTCCCCACCGGTTGCATGATCGAACCCCACACCAGATCGCTCGTGACGATGTAATCGAGGCTGAGCATCGAGACGGTCCCCACGGCCAAGGCCGCGCCACAGACTCCGACCGTCGATCGCATCCGCGACCACCCGAACGCGTCGACGAGGGCCGTCACCAGAACTTCGAAGGCGGCGACGTCGGAGAGAAACGCTGCGTAGAACAACAGTCCGAAAAAGCAGGCTGCAAAGAGGGCACCGGATGGCAGCTGTGCGAAAATGTTCGGCACCGTGACAAACGTAAGCGGCGGACCGCTGTTCAGTTCCAAGCCGAACACGACGGCCGCCGGCACAATGACGAGTCCGGCCAGGACGGCCGCCAAGGTCTCTCCCACGCCAACCCCAATGGCGCTTCTCGCGAGATCGGTCGTACCCGGTAGATACGTCGCGTACGTGAGCATGAACGTGCCGCCCAAGCTCATCGAAAAGAACACTTGGCCCAGCGCGGCCGTCAGCACACCAGGCGTCACCTTCGACAAGTCTGGGACGAGGTAGTAGACGAGCCCCTGTCCCGCGCCGGGGAGCGTCAGCGACCGCGCGATCAGCACGAGCAGCAGGAGGAACAGGATCGGAATCCCGACGGAGCTGACCCGTTCGGCACCGCGCCTCACACCCAGCCCCAAGACCGTCGCGGCACAGACGGTGACGATGGCCGTCATGACAAATTGACCGCTGAATCCGTCGAGCACCGACGAAAAAAACGCCTCGGGATCGATGTGCTCGATCGCTCCCGTGATGGAAATCAAGAAGTACTTGAGCACCCACCCGACAATGACCGTGTAATAGGTCACCGCCATGAACACCGTCACCATGAGCACCCAACCGACCACGCGCCCGCCGGGCATACCGATCCTCGCAAAGACCTCGAATGGACCGCGGCGCGTCATCCGCCCGAGCGTCAGTTCCGCCATCAGCGCCGGGATGCCGAATGCGGCGAGCATAATCACGTAGATCAGGAGAAACGCGCCGCCTCCAAACGCACCGACCATGTACGGGAAGCGCCAGACGTTGCCCAAGCCAACGGCAACCCCGATGAACGTCATGAGGACACCGAACCGCGTGCCAAACTCCGGACGGGTCACGTTATCACCTGCGCTGGTATGGTGCACGTCGTTGCGACGCCGGACGCCACGTCCCGGTCACGCTACTCGCGTAGCATGACCCGAACGGAATCGAGGCTCCCGGAGTTTGGAGCCGGTTCGAGTCCGAGGATATGACACATCAAATTGTAGAGGTGGACGTTTTGAAACGGCGCGACGGTAGCGCCCTCCTTGAAGGAAGGGCCTGTGGCAACGAACAGCGCCCCCATGGAGAGAAGATCGTGGTCGTACCCATGTGAGCCGAACCCAAACCGGTGGCGGTTCCGGGTGAAGTACGCGTGTGATGTCACCGACCAACCCTCGTCCGCAATCGCAATGATGGGGGCAATGCGCCGATGACCCTCGTACCGGAAGCGCTCCGGCATGGCGTCGCTTCGATATACGCTCAGATGTGGATGTGCCCCCTGCAACCTGGCGAATATGCTATCCACGTCGCCGGGATTGGGACGGATGGCGGCAACGGGGTGCCAATCGATGACGCCGGCTGTCGTGACATCGATATAGTCATCGAGAAAGATGGTCCGATCGGCCGAGCGTGCGGTAATGCCATGGTCGGACAGCACGATGATGTCAGTCTGCCTGGTGACGCCCCGCTCATCGAGTCCGCGCAGCAACGACCCGATGTGAGCGTCGACTCGTTGGATGGCCTCCCCGATGAGCGGTGACGACTCAGGATCGACGTCGTGATTGACATGGTCCACGTCCTCGAAGTACAGCGTGATGAAGCTCGGCCGCTCGCCCTCCGGGAGGTCCAACCACTCCAGCACTCGAGCAACCCGGTCTTTCGCCGGGATCGTCTCGTCGTACTGCTTCCAGTAGGTCGGTCGGTAGCCGTTGATCTCCGCCTCGGACCCGGGCCAGAAGAACGACGCCGCCGTCATTCCCTGTTTCTGTGCGGTCACCCAGATCGGTTCC
>JBFIZG010000212.1:0-6228 GCA_041604955.1 Gemmatimonadales bacterium
CTGGTGTTCCCGAAAATGCCTCCAATGATCGGCAGGTCCACAAGAAACGGAATTCCGCTCTTGGCGACCGTGACTTCGGTCACCGTCAGCCCACCGACCACCGCGGTTTGACCGTCATTGACCAAAAGTTGGCTCTGCGCTTCCTGGGTCTGGAAGGTGAATCCGACATCGACCGGGGCCTCGGTGACCGAGGAGTTTTCCACGCGAACGTCGAGCAACACCTGACGGCTCTGTGTGACGTGCGGCGTCACGCGGAGGAGCAATCCGGTCTCGACGATGTTCGTGACGGCGCGCGGCGCGCCCGTCCCCTGGCCTCCACCCTGCGCGCTCGCGTCGATCTGACGGATGGGAGTCTTCTCACCCACCAGGATATACGCCTCGGTGTTGTCGGCGGTCGTGGTCAGCGGCTCCGCCTGCAGATCGGCCAGTTCGACTCGCTGCAAGGCGTCGATGAATGTGGTGAGGTTGAAGTTCCCGATGGCGGTCGAAAAGATCAGCTCGAGCGCCGGCGACAGAACCTGGGATTCGGCGTTGGCGAGCGCGGCGAGCGCATTCCCCCCGAGGTCGATGATGTTGACCTCTTCGGAGAAGAAATCGGTGGCTCGGAGTTCGTCCGGCACGCCGTCGCCGTCCGTATCGATGGGCACCGCGGTCGACGGATCGGGCCGCTGCACCAGCTCATTGAAGAACTGATTCGAAGTTCCCAGGTCGTATTTGACCCCGAGTTCTTCGATATCCGTTCGATCCACCTTGATGAGCTTTGCCTGAATCGAGACCTGGGGTGTGGGGATATCGAGTTGTGCGATGAACGCCGAGTCGGTCGCCAACTGACCTTCGGCATCGGTGATGATCAGACTGTTGGTCCTCGATTCCGCGACCACGTTCCCACGCTGTGACACGACCGTCTGGAGAACCGGAACCAGATCCGCTGCCACCGCGTAGTTCACCGGCACCGTGATGGTTCCGAGAGGTTCGAGCGAGTCGCGCGCGGCGATGGTCTGGCGGCTGTCGATTTGAATCAGACCGATCGGGTCCTCGATGGCTGACAGGCCGTAGGCGTCGAGGATGCGCTGAAACGCCATGTCCCACGGTTGATTCTGAATCGTCGCGTTCACGAGCACTTCGACGTCCGGACCCACGATGATCGATTTGCCGCTGAACGCCGCGAACGCGGCGGCGACGTCACGAATGTTCGCGGAATCGTACGTGACCGTGATGCTGGGCAACTGCGATTGCTGGACGGGCTGCTCCGGTGGGGCCGGGGTCGCAGACGGCTCGGGCGTTTCGGCTCGAGCGGGACGCGAGTCTGCGCGCGACGCGGACGACCAGGCCTGGAATGATTGGTCGGAACCAAACGTGACGCGGATGGTCTCGTCGACGTACTCCAATTCGTAATCTCTGAGAGCGTCCAACTCCAACACGATGCGGACGACATCCGAACGGAACTGCGCCGAACGGAGGTCCACAATGCCACCGCGATTGGTACGGTCGTACCGGAGCGCGGGCACCCGGTGCTTTGCTCCGAGCACGTCGATCACGAGACGCGGGGGATGCTCCAGCGTGAAGTCCTGAATTGTCACGCTCCCGCGGACGTCGATCACGACGTGGGTGCGGCCCGGGCCGGGCAACACGCTCACCGCCGTCACTTCGCCGGGTGCGGCCGTGTCAGGCCCAGCAGTCGCCGGCGGCGCCACCATCATGCTTCCGGCGGCTGCCAGTAAGAGCGACCACCTCATAGCGTTCCTCCTACCTGCGCCTCTTTACGCGCCATATGTGCCTACAGATCAAGGAGATACGAGTGTTGCGCGGTTCCAACAGTATGCCTCTCTCCTGGGTTTGTCAAGCTCGGTTATGCTCGGCTCCGGTGGTACCAAGTCGCTGACCGACAGGGACTTACACCTCCTCGAGGCGTTCGCGGGCCGGACTGCTGTCGCGCATGATTGTGTCCGTGCCCTCGGACCCATTCGAGGTGACGGCGACGATGCGTGGCGAACGAAGGGTGCCTCGTCACGGAAGAGTACGAGCAGGAGTAGCCACGGCGATGTGACCCGGGTCAACATTCTCCCCGGAATAGAAAAAACCTGCCGCACTCGCGGTGACGAGGGCGGCAGGCTTGGTTCAACAGCCTGCGGGTGTGAGGATCTCCGTCAGTACATACGGGTGTGACGCGCTCCCGGCACCGCGCGGATGACCATCGCCTGCATCCACGCGGCCTCCACTTCGCACTGGTTGTACTTCACGCCAAGGTGCTTGCCGTCGAGTTTGTTGCGGCAGGTCCCGGCGGCCAGCTCGGCCGGTGTACACGTCAAACCCGTGATCACCATCCCCTTTGCGTGCAAGTGCCCGTCGTACACCTCGAGCTGCTTACCGGTCAGAATGACGCCCTTCCAGTCGATCTTCCCGTCGAGCAGCAGGATCGGGCCGTCCACCATCAAGAGTCCCCACCCCTTGATATCGTCCGTGACCGTGAGCGTGTCTCGAATCAACACCATCGGCCAGATCCGGCTCTTCTTGTTGTCCTTGGGAAACGAGTTCTTGAAATCAATGTTCTGGAGGTCCGGGTCGAGCAGCGAGATCTTGGCCGTGCCGTTGATCACCGCGTCCCGGAGCTTCGCCCACGGAACATCGAGGCTGTCGACCAGTTCCTGGTAGTTGTCGTACGAGTCGTCGATCTCGTCGAAGCCGTCCTCGCCTTTGATGTGGGCCTTGCCCTTGATATTGTCCTCTCCGAACGGCACGGCCATGGGTGGGATGCCGGAATCGCCGCACTTGCCTACCTTGCCGCCGTCGACGTGGAAGTGATCGCTGTCGTTTGTCACATCGATGCCGTTAGGAGCCGCGAGCGCGCCCATCGGGTTGAACGGCGCGCGAAACCGGCCAAAGGTGCGAAGCGTGCGCTCGGCGTTGGGTCGATTGCCACGCTTGTCTGGCACCACCGCCTCAGCTTCGAACAGCCATGTGTCGCCAAGACTCGACTCGGTGACTTTGCGAGGCGTGACCGTCACGCTGATGGGGCCGTTGGTGAACGTCTTCGGTTCCAGGTCGGTACCGAACTGGTCGACGATGGCCTCTGGATCGATGGCATCATCGTCCGCCTCCGGATCGATCGGTGGGCCAGGATCACAGTTCCCGTTCCCGTTCCCGTTGTTACCACAATCGTGGTCCTCAGACAAGATCACGTCCGTCTCGATCTCGAACTCATCCGAGACGCCCCATGTGGCCATATACTCAGCCGTCGCATACTCGGCCGCATAGAGGCCGCGCGCCTCCATGTCATAGTTCTCGGCGATCACACGATCGCTCGATGCGATGTAGTGAACGGTGAGTCCCGTGACGGCGACGCTGGCCATCGCCACAACCACCCAAAACATGGCGATGCCCCGCTCTGCTCCCATTCGGATACGCCAGTAATTCTCTTGCGGCATCTCGCGCTCCCCTATTTCACCTGCATGCGTTCGATCTCAGCGTGAGTTCTGCAACCGAACCCACGGGTGGACCGCGAGCGTATCCGCTCGCGATCGCCTGGTGTCCACTTGTCGGGCCGGCAGACGGAGTTGCACCGCCCGGATTCGATGCAGATCGCTGGGCGGTACGCTAGACGACTCGACGCCATTGTCCAGGCGGTACTTGAACCCGGCGCTTCCGGCGAACGGCCAAGCCAGCTTCTGAGCGCCGTCGCTCGTTCCGCGATACAGGATGACGTCAGCATCCCCCTGCTCCGGAGCGAAGTAATAGCTGACGTAGTGGTAGGAGTAGAGCAACGCGCCATCGGTCGGCATGGAATCGACGAACGTACTGATCTTGTCGAACTGGCCGTAGATGTTCTTCTCGACAAAGTTGCTGTCTGCACCACCCAGGCACGCCGTATATGCCGTAGTGTCTTGCGACTGCACGTCGTCCCAATCCGGGACATCGAATAGCTCCCACACGAGTCCGCCGTACGACAACCCAAACCCCTCAGGCGTGGGAGCGCCCAAGGCCTGAGGCAGGGGCTCCATGTAAATCGCCGCGGTATCCTCGAACTCCGGCATCGGCGGTGGTGGTTTGCCGTCCTTTTCCTTCTTCTTCTTGTCCTTGCGCCATTTCTTCCACTCCTTTTTCTTCTTCTTCATCTTCTTTTCGTCTTGGCGCTGGACGTCACCGCACACGACACCCCACGACAAGGGAAGCCGGATCGTCAACGAATCCTCGCCGGCGTGCGCCACTGCGCCACGCGGAAGGTCACGCAATTCCGTGGCAATGAAGTTGCTGGCAGCCCGCACCTGTCCCAGCTGCATCGCGCCCGACCGCATCCGGTCTGCAAAACGGCTCTGCGACACGACCATGCTCACCACTGCTCCTACAACCAACGTCGTGAGCCCCATCGCCATGATCAGCTCGATGAGTGTGAAGCCGCGTTCGGAGCGACATTGCCCCCATCGCAATCCGGGATAGTGGCCGCACAGGTTCATTTGTAATCCTCGCTCTGGATGGCCACGGTGAACCGCTGTACCTCACGCCCCTGGTGATCCACCACCGAGACCGTGACGTCCCTGAGCTCGTCTGCATCAGCCCGCTGTTGTATCAGGGTGACGACTTTGAAGTCGAAGCGGCCGGCATCGGCATCTTGCACCGTCGACCCGGGCACCGCCTTGTCATACCCACGGGCCATGATCTCGTCGATCGCTTCACGGGCCTTGATAGTTGCCACCGAGATTTCTTTCGAACGCCGAAGCTCCCGCGCGCCCATGGTCGCGGTCCCGGCCATGCCGATCAATACGGTGCCCAGCAGGGCGGTCGCGACCATCACCTCGATCAGCGTGAAGCCTCCCCGACGTCGGTCACTCGCCACGGCGCTCGCGCGACGTTTCCGTTTACTCATTTCACCCTCATTTCCGTCCGGCCCAAGAGGCCAACTTCCAATACGTACGCTCTGTCTTGCGCCACGACATTGAAGTTCGTCGGTCCGCCTGACAAACAGTTCACGCAGAGACCACGCCGGCTGAACACGAGGCTGTCCCCGTCAATGTTCAGTCCGAGCTGCTCGAGTACATAATCGGATTTAGGACCGAAACTGCGGCGAAACGATACCGTTCCGGCGGTATCCCGAACGACCACAACGCGGCTCGCTTCGTCCACCGCCAACGTCATCTGCGACCCGGCGCGAATGGCGTACGTGCGGGCAACTTGTACCGACCAGGCTAGCGCCTGGGTGGCCTGCCTAGCACGCTGTTTCCGCGCATAGTCGCGCATGGAAACAAACCCAATGCTCAGCAGGAGGCCGGTGATCGACATCACGACCACCAGTTCCAAAACGGTGAAGCCTTTTCGTCCGCACTGCCGGTAGAAAATCATCGATTTACTCGTCCCTCCCACTACTGATGAGAGCAACCGATATGCCGTCCGACGGCCCTCCGGCACTGGACGTCTCAAGAGCTCCCTATTTCCCTCATTAGCCGCGATCTGGCCGATTGAACTGCTGCAAATCGCCTGATTCCGTGCATGTTGCTCCACAGAACCGGCGCTGCCGTCCCTCGAGCATCGCCGATCCGCGACCGCTACATACCAAGAGAAAGCACTCGTTTGCCGCGTTTTGCATGAAGCCGTCTGCAGGTACTGCAGCGACATGCAGGGTCACGCCGCGAGGTGCTTGAGCTTGTAATACAGCGTGCGGAGACTCACGCCGAGGATCTTCGCCGCCTCGACCCGGTTTCCGTTCGCCGCGTCCAATGCAAGCTCGATTGCCTGTCGCTCGGCCTCGTCCAGCGCCGCCTTGAGCGTCGTCGGCGGTCTGCTCCCGATGTCCGGGGCACGACGGTGGGATTCATCCGATCGGGGGCCGCGTCGCTCGTCGCCGAACGCGTCCGCATCGATGACGCCATCCGGTGACAAGACGGCGACGCGCTCCAAGGCGTTTTCCAGTTCGCGAACGTTGCCGAGCCAAGCGCGCTGCTTGATCGCCTCGAACGCGCCGGGGGTGAGCTGCAAGTTCCGGCCGGAGCGCTGCGACTCACGCTCGATCAGGCGTGCGACCAATCCGTCCAGGTCTTCCGGACGCTCGCGGAGTGGTGCGATGTGAATGTGAACCACGTTCAGCCGATAGAAGAGATCCTCGCGGAACTCACCAGACGTGATCGCGGATTCCAGATTCTTGGCCGTTGCCGAGAGGAACCGCACGTCGACTTTGCGAACGCCCGACTCACCCACGCGTCTCACTTCCCCCTCTTGGAGCACGCGGAGCAGCTTGAC
>JBFIZG010000213.1:0-6222 GCA_041604955.1 Gemmatimonadales bacterium
CCGTCGCGCGGGCCCTCGAGATGGACGAGAGTCGCGGCATCATGAAGGTGCTGGTCGACCTAGACACCGAGCAGATCCTGGGCGCCGCGATCCTCGGGATCGAGGGCGGCGAGATCATGTCCATGCTCCAGATCGCGATGATGGGCAAACTGCCCTTTTCGGCCCTCAAAGACGGCGTGTTTGCGCACCCGACGCTGGCAGAGTCGCTGAACAACTTGTTCAAGGAGGTGGAGCCGCTCGCATGAGACCGGGCCGGGTCTTACCGGCTGCTCAGTGCGTTCGCTCACCCACCAACGGCGAAATGCGCCGACGCACGTCTGCGACCTGCGGCTGGAACTCGGCATCCGCACCTTCCACTAGATCTATGAAGCGGGCCTAGACTCGACCCCTGCTCTCTGTCGTCCTGCGACTCGGACATACGACGTAAGATGGCGTCCCACGGTCGGTTGGCGGGGACCCCGCCAGTGGCCAGCACCGGACAACAGAATACTTGACATGACAACTATTGAATGATATAATAATTGTCATGAATTCGACGAGAGAAGCCATCGGCCAAACACGACCGTTCCGGTCCACGTCTCAGGAGGCGGTCGTCGCGCTGTTTCTGGCTACCGACAGGGTCCGGACCGCGTTTGCGCGGTTGCTCGAACCCCACGACTTGACGCCGCAGCAGTACAACGTGCTCCGAATCCTCCGGGGCGCTCGTCCGCAGGGCCTCCCGACCCTCGCCATCATCGACCGGATGATCGAGCGGACGCCAGGAATCACTCGGATGATCGACCGCCTGGAGAGCAAGGGGCTGGTGAACCGCACCCGCCGGACCGACGACCGGCGCTGCGTCGATTGTTCCATCACCCCCAAGGGGTTGGCGCTCCTCAGGCGCTTGGACCGGGCGGTCGATCGATTCGACGAACGGGCCGTTGGAACGCTGACGGCACGCCAGGTCACACAGCTCACCACGTTGCTCGACCGCGTCCGGATCGCGAACGAGCCATAGGAAAGGAATCCACAACTTCGACACGGAAGCCAGAATTGTACGACAATAGTTGATTAGTCAATAACCAATCAGTCAACAGGAGGGACCAATGTGGAAGACCATCATGCACACCGATGACGATCGCGTCGCGACCGCGCTCAGGCTGGCTCTCGGCATCGTCATCCTGCCGCACGGGCTCCAGAAAACGCTCGGCTGGTTCGGCGGGGGAGGCATCGGCGGCACAGTCGCATTCTTCGACCAGGCGCTCGGTGTCCCCGCGTTCCTCGCCCTGCTCGTCATCGCCGCCGAGTCGCTCGGCGCGCTCGCGCTCATCGTCGGGTTCTTGAGTCGCGCCGCCGCGGCCGGTATTGCCCTCGTCATGTTGGGCGCTGTGTATATGGTCCACTGGCCGGTTGGGTTCTTCATGAACTGGTCGGGCGCGCAGGCGGGCGAAGGGTTCGAGTTTCACATCCTCGCCGTCGCGATCGCCCTCGCCGTGATCGTTCGGGGAAGCGGCGCGCTCTCAGTGGACCGGCTGCTCTCGAAGCAGCCTTCGACGCCGGTCACGTCGGGGCAGTCCCCAAGCATCGACGTCAAACGCGCCGCGTAGCTGGGGTTGGCAAGTGGGAACCACACAGGACACGGAGTAGAATGGAGAACACAGAGTCTCGCGTGTGTGCAAACCAGTCCTCCCGACTCTGCGTCCTCACTCTCACTCTGTGTCCTCTGTGGCAACCACGTCGTGTGCTCGTGCCGCGGTGGTGTTCCGAATGATCTTTGAGAAGCCACAGAGAGCACAGAGGGCAGAGAGAGCACAGAGAATGAAGCGGGTGCACCCCACCCCCCAACTCTGTGTCCTCTGTGGCAACCACACGCCCGCTTGGTACGACCGCGCTCGTGCTCTTAGAACGAGAGCGATATCCCGTTTCGGAGCGCCGTATCGAGTGACGCGACGTCGTCGGGAGGCCGGCCGTCGTATCGGAGTGAGAAATTGACGGTGAACGACAGCGCCGTCGTCAGGGACACCGCAACACTCATATCGGAGATGATCCGGACGTCGGCGAACGCATCGATTTTCGGTTGCACGTATCCCGTGGCCGAAAGCGTCGCGTTCGGTCCGGCCCGCACGCGCGCCGTCACGTAGCTGCTCCAACGGTGAACGGAGGTCTGCCGAGGGTGGACCGCGGTGTCCGAGAGATCCAGACGCTCGTGTTCGAACATGTATCCGGTACCGATCCAAAGCCGCGTTGCTTCGGTGTCGCTGAGTCCCACCCGAATCCCCCCTCCCACCACGCTCCGGAACTCCAGCGATTGCGGTTCATCGTAGTTGAGCTGCGCGTAGGCCTCCGGGACCACTCTTGGCCGCCAACGCCAGCCACTCCGCACGTGCAGGAGACCCGCATTGCTGAAGCGATTCTTCCCGACCAATCCCAGATTGCCCTGTCCAACCACGAACGTGCTCGTGACACTCGTTTGGTAGTCAATCCGACCCCTGAGAGCCAACCGAAAGTGATCGACGTTGCCGGTCCGGAGCTCGAACTCGGTTGCAAGCGTTCCGGCGAAACCCGAGTCGGCGCTACTCCTTCGCTGCCCCTCAATGTTGACCTGACCGGGCGCGCGCGAAACGATGGCCATGCTCGCCGCCAGCACGAGCGTCAGGGAGACTGGAATGCCTCGATCAACGCTCACGGGTCTCGCCCCCGCTCGTCAGCGTCGTGGCCTCGCGATCGTCAGCGATCAGCTTGAGCGCCGCCCATGCACCGACCGCGGACAACAGGAGCGCCACCCCTCCCGGAACCGGGCGGCTCGTCAACATATAGCCCGCTCCCAGGAGACTCCCGTACACAAACAACAGCCCGAATCCCCACCCCAGCCACTGGTTGCGCGCATCGTGCTGCACGATCACATCGGGACACAAGCGGGCGATGGGCCCCCACCACCCACCAGGACGCACGCGGCGGTAGAACGTCTCGAGACGCGACTCCTCGTCGGGCGCGGTGGCCAGGGCGACCACGAGCCAGATCGCGGTACATCCCAGGAGAATGATCGAGGCGCGAATGAAATCGAACTCTCCACCGTAGAAACGCTCAATCCCAACCATCATGCCATCCGGCACCAATCCGATGCGGTTCAGAAGTCCGGTCCACAGCCGTCCGTTTACGAACAGAAGCGACGCCGCCATCGCGCTCACCTCGGCCCAGGCGTTTACCCTCCACCAATACCAACGGAGGAGCCAGACCACGGCCACACCCGCCAGCAGTTCAATGACATAGATCCACGCGCGTTGGATCGATTCCATTTGCCACGCGGTCGCAGCCGCGACGAGCACGAGTACGACCACCGCGATACGCGATGCCAGCACATAGTGCCGCTCCGTGCGGTTCTTACTCACGAACCGGCGGTACACGTCGTTCACGAGATATGACGCCCCCCAACAGAGATGTGTGTCCATGGTGCTCATGAACGCGGCCAGAAATGTCGCGACCATGAGGCCGCGTAATCCCACGGGCATCATCTCGACGATCATCATGGGATACGCGAGTTCCGGATCGGCGGCGAGCGCGGGGACGGCCGTCGCGACCGGAAGGATCAACAGCGACCCCAGCCCCACCACGATCCACGGCCACGTGACCAGCACCGTTCCCGCGAAGCTGAACCAAAACGCAGCCAGCAGGGACTGGCGCTCGTTTCGGGTCGCGAACAGGCGCTGTGCAATGTACCCATCTCCTTGGGCGCTCCGCATCCACAGGAGGAGAATCAAGCAGAGAAACGACACGAACTCGAGCGAACTCAGATGTGCTGCATTGGGCACGAGATCGAGGGTCCCGGCCGGGGCGTCGGGAAGGTTCCGAATCTGCTCGGTCATAGCGGCCGGCCCGCCCAATCGAACCAAGACGATCCCCGCGAGCGTGATCGACCCCAACATGCCGGCGGTGAACTGGAGGATGTCGGTCACGACGACTCCCCAGAGACCGGACGCGATGGTATACGTCAGCGCGAGCCCGATACAGACGACCAAGGCCAGTTCGGGCGGCCATCCCAACAGCACGCGCGTGAACTTGACCATGGCGAGCATGACCCAACCCATCACCACGGCGTTCCGCAACACTCCGTGGTAAATGGCCGAAAAACCACGCAAGACGGTGGCTGGCTTCCCCGAGTAGCGAAGTTCGACGAACTCGGCGTCGGTCAGGATCTCCGCGCGGCGCCAGAGCTTGGCGTAGAAAAACACGAGGAACATGATGCCCGCCGCCTCGTACCACCACAGCCAGTTTCCAAAGACACCGCGGGTGCGGACGAGCGCAGCGGTGGCGAGGGGTGCGTCGGTTGCGAACCAGGTAGCGGCAATGGAGGTTCCGGCCAACCACCATGGGAGCGAGCGACCGGCGACGAAGTACTCTTCGACACTCTGACCCGCGCGGCGTGTGAACCAGAAGCCGAGCACCAGGGTGACGAGCCCGTAGACTGCGACCACCGCCCAGTCGATGGTGGTGAGTTGCATGGTGCAAGGGATTTACAGGGCCACCGCACTCCGGGCAAGCCGATGAAACCGCACGCGATCTCCAGGTTCCCGTTGACACCGCGGCCTAGCACGCCGCCGACTTGGAATCGCCACCTTGACGACCATTCGTCTGCGGTGCAGTACTATCTGAGGAATCGTCACACTTCAGGCCTAGCGAAACCGTGCCGGCAACGTGATGCCGCACCCTGGGAGAGATCGTTGGCTATGCATGGCAAGGTCACGCGTCGTACGTTCCTCGAATCGGCCGCCGCTGCCCTCCCGGCAGTCTCTTGGGTGCCCGTGTTTTCTTCCCTCCCGTCGCACGACATGTCGGATCAGACACTTTTCAGCATCTCGCTCGCCGAGTGGTCTCTCCACCGCGCGCTCGAGGCCGGTGAACTGGACAACCTCGATTTTCCGATCGTGGCAACGCGGGAATTCGGAATCGCCGCGGTCGAGTACGTCAACGTCTTTTTCATGGACAGGGCGGAGGACACGGAGTATCTGGGTGAGTTGAAGAGACGAACGGAGGACCACGGGGTTCGGAACTTGCTCATCATGTGCGATCGGGAGGGGGACCTCGGCGACCCGGAGGATATGCGCCGGACGCGTGCGGTCGAAAATCATTACCGCTGGGTGGAGGCCGCGAAGTACTTGGGCTGTCACTCGATTCGTGTGAACGCGCAGTCACGTGGAACCCCGGAAGAGCAACGTCACCTTGCAGCGGACGGTCTTCGCCGGCTGACCGAGTTCGCCGCCGCACGTGGAATCGACGTCATCGTGGAAAACCACGGCGGTCTTTCGTCAAACGGTGCATGGCTCGCGAGCGTGATCAGCGCCGTCGACCATCCGAGGTGTGGAACGCTACCCGATTTCGGCAACTTCGAAATCGCCGAAGACGTGTGGTACGACCGGTATCGCGGCGTCGCCGAGTTGATGCCGTTTGCCAAAGCGGTGTCCGCCAAATCTCATGGTTTCGACGACAACGGAAACGAGATCAACACCGATTTCGGCCGGATGATGCGGATCGTGCTCGATGCCGGATACCGCGGATTCGTCGGGGTGGAGTACGAGGGTGATGCGTTGAGCGAAGCTGACGGTATTCGGAAAACAAAATCATTGCTCGAGCGGACCCACGCCGAATTGGTGAAGGTTTATTCACAATAACCTGTCTGGCACTGATCAGTCGGTGCCTTTTATCTTGATTCGGCCCCGCCACTAACCTCAAAGCCGAGTGCGCATGCAAGAAGCCTCTCGCATCGCTCGAAGACTCTCAGCGCTCGAGAGCTTGGGCTTCGAGCGGGTAGAACCGTCGCCACTCACCACCGAGACGGTCCGCGTCAATCGCAGGACACACAAAGTCACCGTTCGTACGGCCGCCATGGGCACCCTCGTCTCCATCTCCGCGGTCGTGCGGTCACCAGACCAGGCCGAAGAGGCGATCGGCCGGGCCTTCGAGGAGATGCGTCGATTGATTGGTGTGTTCAGCCGGTTCGAGGGGTCATCAGCGGTCACCGCTCTCAACGCAGACGGCGTGCTCGACAGCGCCCCCCCAGAGTTCTCCACCGTCGTCTCGCAAGCCCTGCACTATCACTCGCTGAGCGGTGGAGCCTTTGATATCTCTGTGGAGCCGGTTGTCGAACTGTTCAGGGAGCGGCAAGGGACGGAGCGCCCGGACGAGCCAACGCATATCGAGGTCAGGGAGGCGTTGACGTTGGTCGGGTCCGGTGACATCGAGGTGTCC
>JBFIZG010000214.1:0-6200 GCA_041604955.1 Gemmatimonadales bacterium
CCAGTTTCCCCCGGCGCCGTGGATAACCGTCATCGCGAATCCGGAGTTTGGGTTTCTCGTGTCCGAGTCCGGCGGAGGATACTCCTGGGCCGAGAATAGCGGTGAAAACCGGATCACCTCGTGGCACAACGACCCGGTCTCGGACGAACCGAGCGAGGTCCTGTACCTCCGTGACGAGGAAACCGCAGACATCTGGACTACCACACCCAAGCCGGCCGGCGGCGACGGCCCCTATCAGGTTCGGCATGGAGCGGGCGTGACCGAGTTTCGCCATATCGGGCACGGGATCGAGCACCACACGGTGTTGTTCGCCGCAAGAGACGACCCGATAAAGATCGTTCGACTGAGGTTGGAAAACCTGGAGCAGCGCCCTCGGCGTATTACGGCGACGTATTTTGCCGACTGGGTACTCGGTTCGACACGTGAGGCCACGGCATCACACATTGTCACGCAATACGATGCGGAATCTGGCGTGTTGTTGGCGCGGAACCCGTTCC
Organism: Gemmatimonadales bacterium; assembly: GCA_041604955.1. Lineage (GTDB taxonomy): Bacteria > Gemmatimonadota > Gemmatimonadetes > Gemmatimonadales > GWC2-71-9 > JBFHWR01. The sequence goes on from JBFIZG010000214.1 coordinate 498, forward strand.
ACGACACCTACGGCACGAGGATCGCGTTTCTCGCGGGAAGTCAGATGCCGCATGGCCTCACGGCGGACCGAACGGAGTTCTTGGGCCCGGCCTCGGATCTGGTGAAGCCGCCGGGCCTCACTCGCATTGGACTGTCGGGGACGACCGGCGGCGGTCTCAATCCCTGCGGCGCTCTGCAGTTGCACATCGATCTCCCTGCCGGCGCGACGGCAGAAGTTCACTTCATGATGGGACAAGGGCGGGATACCGGTCACGTCGCCCAACTGGTCGCGCAGTATCGACCGGCGCAGGCGGTGCGCGAAGCCCTGACGGACGTCGGGTCGGCATGGGACGAACGGCTCGGCGCGGTCGCGGTTTCGACTCCGGACCGGGCAATGAATCTGATGCTCAATCGGTGGTTGCTCTACCAGACCGTTGCCTGCCGCTTGTGGGGCCGCTCCGCCCTGTATCAGTCGAGCGGAGCATTTGGATTCCGGGATCAGCTTCAAGACGTAATGGCCCTCATGCATTCGGCGCCCGAGTTGGCGCGCGCCCATATCCTCGAAGCGGCACGGCATCAGTTCACCGAAGGCGACGTGCTGCACTGGTGGCATCCCGGCACGGATCAGGGTGTCCGGACTCGGTGCTCGGACGACTTGGTGTGGCTGCCGTTTGTCACAGCCCACTATGTCGATGCGACCGGCGATCGGAGCATTCTCGGCGAGGAGGTGCCGTTTCTGGAAGGGCCGCCGCTGGGTGCAACAGAGCACGAGCGGTATAGCAAGTTCAACGAGGCCCCCCAGCCGGGCTTGCTGTACCATCACTGTATACGCGCATTGGAGCAGGCCATGACCGCCGGCCCGCACCAGCTCCCCTTGATTGGCACGTGTGATTGGAACGATGGATTCAGCCGCGTGGGAATCGAAGGCCGCGGGGAGAGCATCTGGCTTGCGTGGTTCTTGCACGCAACGCTCATGAAGTTTGCGCGGCTGGCCGAACACCGTAATGAGCCCGATCTGGCGCGGCGCTTCCGCGAGCAGGCGGGTTTCCTGACGCAGGCCGTCGAAGCGGACGGGTGGGACGGACAGTGGTATCGTCGCGCGTACTACGATGACGGCACGCCCATCGGTTCCGCCGAAAGTGAAGAAGCGCAGATCGATTCGATAGCGCAGTCGTGGTCCGTACTCTCCGGAGCGGGTGATGAGACTCGCGCGCGTCAGGGGGTCGCGTCGGCGCTCGATCGGCTCGTGAGGACCGACGACCGGATCGTCTTATTGCTCAGCCCACCGTTCAACAGTACGGACCGCGACCCCGGCTACATCAAGGGGTACCCCCCTGGCGTTCGTGAAAACGGCGGCCAGTACACGCACGCCGCGGTGTGGCTTGCGTGGGCCGTCGCCGAATTGGGAGACGGCGATCAGGCGCACTCCTTGTTTCGCATGCTCAATCCCATTCACCATGCCGCAGATCCCGCCGGGACGACTCGGTACCGAGTGGAACCGTATGTTGTGGCGGCGGACGTGTACGGAGAAGCCCCGCACACGGGCCGCGGCGGCTGGACCTGGTATACCGGATCCGCAGCTTGGCTCTACCGGCTCGGTGTCGAGGCCATCCTGGGCATCCGTCGAGTGAACGGCGCTCTCTCCATCACCCCGTGCATCCCCAAGGGTTGGACCACGTTCCGCGCAACCATCAAACACGGACAGACAGACTATCGTATTGTGGTCGAAAACCCGGACCGCGTGTGCCGCGGGGTTGCGGAGATCCGCGTGGATACTCGTGACCATCCGGTCGGGCCGATTTCACTCGTCGATGACGGGAAGACCCACGACATCGTGGTTCGGCTCGGGGCGCAGGCGGAAGACGCGGGGCGAGATGCGGAGTCCGGAACGGATCGGCGGGCGGTACGGACGGGGGCGGACCTCTCGGAAACCTGACGCGCAGGCTCTCGCCGGATACGGGCGAAACTTCTGTTTCGGTATCTCGTAGGGATGCTCATGTAGCTCTCATGTTACGTTCAGACCCGAGTCGTATCCTTATTAGACACTCCGTTCGTCACCGGGCCGAGCGTGGCGCGCGAGATTCGTCGTTCACCGATTCAGCCGCGGGAGGGAGCTCGAGAGCGAGGTCCTCATGTTGACGTTGGAGGAGCGAAAGGATGTCCGTCCCGTCTGCCCGCACTGTTCGGAGCAGTTGGATGCAGTTTGGTACCAGGAACTGGCTGGGATGTTTGGGCGCCGTTATCTCTACTTCTGTTCACGTTGCGCGAAGGTGCTCGGCGTATCCCATCGGAAAGGGTTCTGGATGGGCTGACCCATGGAGAGACTCCACGTGATTTCTCTACAACTCTCGGAGTCCGAAGGATCGATTCTCGCAACCGCGTTGGACAGCTACCTCTCCGACTTGCGGATGGAAATCGCGAATACCGATCGAAAAGATTTCCGCGATGGATTGAAGCTCCGAAAAGAGGCACTGACGAACGTATTGGAGCAACTTCGTCGATAGCTGACACCTGTTCCAGTACCGTACGATCCACACAGAACGGCGGCGTCGCAGGCCGGCGCCACTCTTCGGCATTTTGCTACTCGAGAATGGAGGTCTCAGCATGGTTCGGCGATTCCTTTCCGCCATTTCGTCATTGTTTCTTCTGGCGTGCGCTTCGGCTGGAGGACCGGTCTTTGAATTTGCACCGAGCGACACGCCGCTGCGGTACGACGCGAATACGTTTAACCGGCTGCAGGTCGAGACGCCCGACGGGAACATGATCTCGAATGACACGGTCCGAACCACCGTAGCCGTTGACATCGGTGCGCCCAACGAGGGCGGGCGAAGCGTGTCGACCGAGTTCGAGGCGGTGCACGTCAAGGTGACCGGCAACATGGCGAACCAACAGCTCGAAGGAAGAGAACTGGTGGGCAAGCCGTTTCGCGGCACCCTGAGGCCTAATGGCACGATCGAGGTCAGTGAGGCCCCTGACCTCTCGGGGCAGCTCAGTCAAATTTTTGATCCCGCGGCGCTGTTCGCGGAACTACTTGCCCCGCTTCCGCCCAACGCAGACGCTGACGCCGAATCTTGGCCGGTGAACACGGTGGTCACCTCGAAAGCGGGTTGGACCGTCACCGCGAAGTTCGACGGAACGGCACGTTTCGCCGGCGATACCACATGGAACGGGCAGGCAGCGCGGCTCATCGTCTCGGAAGGGACGTTTGCACTCGAGGGCAGGGGCATGCCGGCCGGCGCGCCCAGTGAGGTGGAGATGAGCATGAACGGCACTTCTACACGGCGGTACGTGTGGGATGCGTCCCGTGGTATCATGTTGGCGTCCCGGAACGAAACCGATGCGGAAGGCGTCGTGGTCGTGCTGGATTTCGACCTGGCCCTTCCGACTATGGCGAGGAACGTCCAGGAGGTAATGCTCCGCCGGTAGCAGCTTGGGTGCTCGTTTCGGTAGTAGTAGCACGTCCAGACCCGGCACGAGCCGGGTCTGTCGTATCCGGGTCTTACTGCGATGCCCGAGGCGACGCGTCCACCTTGTGTGAAGCGAACTCCGCAAATTGTCTGGCGGCTGTTGCCGCACGCACCGACCAAAACTCCCGCACCTGTGGCACGCCGACCGTCGCCTCTGCGTGCCGCGACGCCCATGCGGTTGCTTCCGATGCGAGCCAATTCCATGTGGCCGGTCCATTCTGGTCGAGAAAGGCGCCGAGCGCGTATCGTCGCTCGCCGGCTCGAAGCGCCAAACCGGTTGCGTCCGCCAAGCGCGCGAGATCGTGACGCGTCAGGATCATGCCGCTTCGGATGGGTGCGAGGACACAGCCGAGAAACTCGTTTCGATCGACCGTGGCCGGATCGGGGAGGGGAGGGGCTTCGCGAAGATGAAGCGGTAGCACACCCGAGCGTTCCACGTCTTGCGCATGCGCGGCCAACACGCCTCTCACCAACACGGCCCACGCGCGATACGTTGCCGATCCCTGGCGAGACACCGCGTCGAGATAAACCGGCAACCAACTGAGTAGGTGCTCGTCGAGAAACGTCACCCTGGCGTGCCCAATCGCGCGCTGCCGAACGGGATCCCGTTCCGAATGTTCGGCGTCCACGAGCGTGGCATACTGCGCAAGCATGACCGCCAAATGATCGGGTTCAGGCGGCGGTGTCTCACCGATCGCTCGCCAAAACCCCGCGATGCGATCGCGCGCCTCGCCACCGATCATACCTTCCGGTCCGAGGTACACGGACGCGTAGGGATAGAGATGAAGGACAAAGAGTTCTGTGAAATCGGAGGCCGTGGGCGGCGCACCGAGTTCCAGCAGCTCCGCGAGCCGGGCCGTTTCGTTGGACGGCGGCTCCGCGAGAACCGCGAGCGCTCTGAGCAGTTCGATCGTGTTACTCCCGGCTCGCGCCAATCGGTTCGACGGGGTCCGGGAGACGGTACACGTCCTTTGCCGGTTTGAGCGGCCGGAGCAGCCAATAGGGACGTCGCGTGCGGTCGGGCGAATGGATGGTGGCGGGACGCGTCTTTTCGAGCCACTCACGGTAGACGCGGTGGGACTTTTCCGTATCGACCGCAATATCGCCGGCTTCGTCTCCCGGTCTGGCCGGTTGCACCCGGACCGCCTGATGCCAACAGTGTTGGCCGGAGATTGGATCCGGGTGGACTGGGAAGGTCAAGTTCTGATGCACGCCCACGTCAGTCCACCAGATTCGGCGTGTGTCCGGATCGCTCGACGCGAACGGCGCTGCGCCGGACTTGCGTTTCATCCCCCACGCGGAGCCGCGATGGTCGAGCGTGACCGTCGCCGTCTGCTGTCGGTGCCCCTCTTCGCGTAGCTTCCACCGTCCCATATGATGACTGCACGCCACCACCCCCGGACGAATGCCCTCGGTGACCCACGCCTTCAACACAAAGTGCCCGATTTCCGTTTCGACCCGCACGAGATCCCCGGTCTTCACGCGCATACCAGTGGCATCCTGCGGATGAATCCATAGCGGATTCGTATGTGCGATCTCATCGAGCCACTTGGCGTTGGCGCTTCGCGTGTGGATGTGGACGGGGAGCCTGAACGTAGAAATCAATACTTTTTCGTCAGCGCCCAGTCGCTCGGGATGCACGTGGCTCGTCATATGTGTTGGCAGCGCGATCTCCGCCCACCCCCAGTCAGCCAACGTGCGTGAAAAAAACTCGAGCCGACCGCTCGGCGTCGGAAATCCGCGTAGGATCTTCCCATCCACCGCGACGCCTACCGGTCGCCGTCCGTCGGCGTCGGGCTCCGGACTGGGATGAGGAACGATATTGGGTGACGCCGGTTTTGGCGCGCCCGTATACACGCGACCGTAGCGATCTTCCCGGATATCCCGCAACTCTTCTTGCGGCACCTCTTCTTCGTGCACGGCGCCCACCTGCTGCTGAACCTCGAATGCGCCGTACCGTCGCATGAACCCGAGCGGCGTCAACCCCTCCGCCGCCGCACGCTCAGGAAGCCCGGGTACCGAGTGCGTGAACGCGTATTCATAGTACTCGTCGACCGTCAGCTTCTTGCCCATCTCCTTCGACTCGACATACTGACGGATGCCCATCTGGCCATCGGGATCGATGCGCCACGTGAGGTCGATCCAAAACTCGTTCTCCTCCCAAACTTCTCCCGGATTGACCTCCCGAGTATCCGATACGGGTTGTCCCGTGCGTTCCCGCATCGCACGGAGCACAGGCTGCCGAAACCCAATCCA
>JBFIZG010000215.1:0-6164 GCA_041604955.1 Gemmatimonadales bacterium
GCCCTCCGGCCGGTAGCACGACGGCGCGGCTGCGCGGACGTGTCCGAGCATGACCCTGTGCGAACTCGCGAAGACGAGTTTTCGGACGTTGTGCTGAGGTAACGCCGCCACGAGGTTGCCGGTGGCGGCGATGTTGTGGCGGGCGACTTGCTGCCAGGACGCCGATGGAGACGGGTTCGCCGCGAGGTGGAACACGGTGTCGACCCCTGCCAACGCGCGTTCCCACCGCGGTCTTGGGCCCCTGATCCATCGAAGGCGGTACGGTCGTGTCAGACGCCATCGGACCCGGCTCAAGTCAGCGACCACCGTCGACCTGCCCGGGACCCGGTGCCGGTCCACCAGGCAAAGCTCGACGTCGTCCGCGAGCTCTTCGATCAACTCGAGCCCGATCCGGCCCGCCGCGCCCGTGATCATCACGCGCATGAGGCTGACATCCTCTCCCTGACGTGGAACGAACCGGTCTGCTCCCGAGTCGGACTCGGTCCCTTGCCAGACGTTCGCGGATTGGCACTTTTCGTAGTATTCGGAAACTGATTATACGCGGCGCGGCGCTCCGGTCCAGACGTGGAGGCGCCTCGGACGTGCCAACCACAGGCGGGTGCAATGACTACGACGCTCCAGCAGCAGACCGATCGTCATCCGTCGATCGAGACGAAGGCCATCCATGCGGGTACCCCGGCGACGCGCTATGCTGGTGCAGTGAGCATGCCGGTCTTCCAGTCATCCATCTACGAGTTCGCAGGGGAAACCGACTACCACAGCATCCCCTATATCCGTCTGAACAACACGCCGAACCATGTCGCGCTTGGAGAAAAGCTGGCGGCGATGGAAAATGCGGAGGCGGCGCTCATCACGGGCAGCGGTATGGCCGCCATCGCGACCTCGTTGCTGACCGTGTTGTCACACGGGGATCATGTGCTGGTGCAGCGACGGATCTACGGTGGTACCCACACGTTCGTCACCCACGCGCTACCTCAATACGGCATTGCCTACGATTTCATCGACGGGACGGATGCCAGCGGTTGGGCGGCGAAGCTGCGACCGAATACGAAGGCGATCTATGTCGAGACCATTTCGAATCCACACGTTGAGGTGAGCGATCTGCGCGGGGTCGTCGAATTCGCGCGCGCCCACAATCTCGTTTCGATGGTCGATAACACGGTCGCGACACCCGTGAATTTCCGGCCGGCCGAGCATGGGTTTGACCTGTCGCTGCACAGTTGTACCAAATATCTGAATGGACATACGGATATCGTCGCTGGAGCCGTGATCGGGAGCGCTCCGCTCGTGAAGCGCGTCACGCATCATCTCAATCACCTGGGCGGATGCCTCGACCCGCATGCCTGTCACCTGCTCGACCGGGGCGTGAAGACATTGGCGGTCCGGATGCGATTCCAGAACGAGAGTTCGATGGCGATCGCCGAGTTCTTGGAGCGTCATCCCAGAGTCCGCCGGGTAAACTACCCTGGGCTTCCCAGCAGCCCGTCACACGGGCGCGCGCGTGAGTGGCTCGAGGGATCGAGCGGGCTTTTGAGCTTTGACGTGCACGGCGGTGTCCCTGAAGCAGACCGAATCATCCAGCAGGTCACGATTCCCATTCATGCGCCGAGTCTGGGTGGTGTCGAGACCCTGATCAGCCGGCCGGTTGCGCTGTCACACAGCGGCCTCGCCCCCGAGGAGCTGGAGGCGATGGGGCTTTCCGAGAGCCTGATTCGACTCTCCGTCGGCCTCGAGGCCACCCGCGATCTGATCGACGATCTCGAACAGGCGCTCGAGGCGTAACGGGCAGCCCGGCGCTCTTTCCTGATTAGATTGATGGAGCCTGATACGTGGCCAGGTGAAGAGGAGCACTTCTTCCGGTGTCCCTTTTGCTGGGAGCGTGTGTCGGTGCTGTTGGACTTGTCGGCGGGCGAACAGGCGTTCGTCGAGGATTGCGAAGTGTGCTGCCGCCCGCTGAGGATTCGCTATACGGTTGCCAACGGAGCGGTTGCGGAATTTGACGCTGTGCATGCCGGTTGAACGCCGAAACAGGACGACCACCATCTCATGAACGAACCGCACGCCCACAAATGCGCGTGAGCGGCTGAGGCCAGGAGACAGATGACCCCCACCACCGAGAGCCCCGCGGCCACCAACCCGCTGGAGCAACTTGCCGCCCGCGGCCAGTCCGTGTGGCTTGACTACATCAGGCGCAATCTCATCACGAGTGGCGAACTGACGCGACTCGTTGAAGATGACGGCGTCCGTGGAATCACGAGCAATCCAACGATCTTCGAAAAGGCGATTGCCGGGGGTACCGACTACGACGAGACGCTAAGGGCGCTCCTCGCCCACAATCGGCATGCCGATCCGAACGATCTGTACGAAGCCCTTGCGATCGAAGATATCCGGGGCGCGACCGAGCGGCTGAAACCCGTGTTCGACAAGACCGGTGGGAACGACGGATACGTCAGTATGGAGGTCTCCCCGCTTCTCGCAGACGATACGACCAAGACCATCATCGAGGCGCGCCGACTGTGGGAAGCGGTCAATCGCCCGAACGTCATGATCAAGGTGCCAGCGACCCCGGAAGGGATTCCTGCCATCGAGCAGCTGATCTCCGAAGGGATAAACATCAATGTGACGTTGATGTTTTCGCTTGCACACTACGAAGCGGTGGTACAGGCGTATCTGCGCGGCCTCGAGCGGTGTTCGCATCCTGCCTCGGTGGCCTCGGTGGCGTCCTTCTTCGTCAGCCGTGTGGATACCGCCGTCGATCGCGAGTTGGAGCGATTGGCGGTTCCCGAGGCGTTGGCGCTGCGCGGGAAGATTGCGGTCGCCAACTCGAAGCGGGTCTACACGCGGTTCAGAGAGGTGTTCGAGGGTCCCGCCTTTGCCGATCTCGTGCGTCGGGGCGCCAGGGCACAGCGGGTGCTATGGGCAAGCACTGGGACGAAAAATCCTGCGTATTCGGACGTTCTCTACGTGGAGGAGTTGATTGGGCCGCACACCGTCAACACGATGCCACCGGCCACCCTCAACGCGTTTCGGGATCATGGTGTGGTCGAGCAGCGGTTGACCGAGGGGCTAGAAGAAAACGTTCGGTATCTCGAGTCGCTCGGTAGAGTGGGGGTGGATCTCGACGTAATTACTGAGACGCTGCAAGAAGAGGGCGTACAGGCGTTCGCCGATTCTTTCACGAATCTCATGGCGGCGTTGGCAGAGAAGCGCACGGCGCTCCTGTCCGAGCAACTCGCCCACCAGGAACTCCGGCTCGGATCGTACGAGGCGTCGGTCAAGGCGAGATTGGACGAGTGGGGTGAGACCCACGTGTGCCGGAGATTCTGGCAGAAGGACCCCACCCTGTGGGCTGCGTCGTCCGAACCCGAGCTGTCAGATCGCTTGGGTTGGCTCGACTTGCACGAGACCATGCATGAACAACTCGACGATCTCGCGCGCCTGACTGGCGAAATCCAGCAGGAACGTTTTCGATTCGTAGTGCTCCTGGGAATGGGGGGATCGAGCCTCGCGCCCGAGGTGTTTGCCAAGACGTTCGGAAGGATGGGTGGGTATCCGCCGCTGGTGGTCCTCGACAGCACACACCCCGAGGCGGTGCGCGAGGTCGAAGAACGAATCGACCCGAGCAGGACCCTCTTCATCGTGTCGAGCAAGTCGGGGACCACGCTCGAGACACTCTCGCTCTTCCGGATTTTTTGGGACCGCGTCAGCCAAACGAGCCGTTTGCCCGGCCGTCAGTTTCTCGCCATCACCGACCCGGGGACACCGCTCGAAGAGTTGGCGCGCGAGCGTGAGTTCCGGGGTATCATCGCCGCGCCGCCCACCGTGGGTGGAAGGTACTCGGCGCTTTCCGTTTTCGGGCTCGTGCCGGCTGCGTTGGTCGGCGTCGACGTTCACCGGCTGCTGGATCGCGCGTGGACCATGGCGGAAGCATCATCCTTCTGTGTCAGCGAACGCACGAATCCAAGCTTGGAACTGGGTGCGGTGTTGGGCGAACTGGCCCTCGCCGGCGTCGACAAAGTCACATTCATCACGTCTCCCAGTCTCGGCGCCTTCCCAGCCTGGATCGAGCAGCTCATTGCGGAAAGCACCGGAAAAGACGGAAAGGGTATTGTGCCCGTCGCAGGCGAGACACAGCGTCTGCCGGAGTTTTACAAACGCGACCGTCTGTTCGTGGTGCTCGTACTGGATGGAGAAGAGACACCCGCCTTGATCGCTCGCGCGCAAGCACTGGAGTTTGCCGGTCACCCGGTCGTGTATATCCGTTTGGCGGAGAAAGCGGATTTGGGACAGGAGATGTTCCGGTGGGAGATGGCGGTTGCAACCGCCAGCGCGATCCTCCGTGTACACCCGTTCAACCAGCCCGACGTACAGCTGGCCAAGGACCTCGCCCGCCGCGCCATGAACGGCGCGGACGCGGGAGGTCGCCAGGGAGAAGATGCGACCATCGACGCGGCGGATCGGGACGCATTGGTCGCGGGCATCGCTCGATGGGCGTCGGTGAAAGACGGGGACTATGTCTGTATCCAGGCGTACCTCGCCCCAACACACGATACATCGATGGCACTTGAGCGGATCAACGCGGTGTTGCAGAATCGACTTCGAGCCGCCGTGACCCTGGGATACGGTCCTCGATACCTCCACTCGACGGGCCAACTGCACAAAGGAGGGCCCAACAACGGGTTGTTCTTGCAGCTCGTGGACGAGCCCGACGCGGACGTCTCAGTGCCGGAAACGGATTATACGCTCGGGACGTTGATACGGGCGCAGGCGCTCGGCGACTATCGGGCGCTCGTGGATCGAAGCCGTCGCGTACTTCGCGTCAACCTCGGTGAGGATGTCGCTGCGGGACTGGCGCAGCTCGAGATCGCGCTGTCGTGAACGTGCCTCGGCAGTACCCTATCGAACTCGGTACGTCGACGTGGCAACGACGTGTTCGCGTCCGGTTTGCTTCAAGACGAACATAGATCGCAAACGAAAGGCGCTTCCCAGAGACCGTACAGCGGCCGCCGACTCGACGGCAGGATTCGCGATTCTGCCGCGCTTCCGGCAAGTGCGTCGATCGGAAGACTGGCGCCCACAGCGCGAGGTCTCTTCGATCACACGTGAGCGCTGACAGAGATGACCGGTCACGAGTAAAAAGGAGTCGGTGATGGAGCTGGGAATGATCGGGCTGGGACGAATGGGCGCGAACATGACGGACCGGTTGCTCGAGGGCGGCCATCGCGTCGTGGCCTTCGACCTCCGGCGCGACGCTGTCGAGCGCGTTGTCGCCAAGGGGGCCGTGGCGGCGACATCCATCGAGGATTTGGCGAGCCAACTCGAGCCACCCCGAGCCGTGTGGATCATGGTTCCCGCCGGGTCCGCGGTCGACTCCACCATCGATAGCCTCTCAGCCGCGCTCGAGGCCGATGACGTCATACTCGACGGCGGGAATTCATACTACAAGGACACGCTCCGGCGTTTGGGTGTCGCTGCCGCGCGCAACCTGCATCTCGTGGACGTTGGCACGAGTGGAGGCGTCTGGGGACGCACGGAGGGGTACTCGCTCATGGTCGGTGGTGAGCCTGCCGTGGTCGAACGCTTGCGGCCTGTGTTCGAAACGCTTGCTCCCGCGCCAGACAAAGGATGGGCGCACGTCGGCCCGAGCGGTGCCGGACACTTTACGAAGATGGTCCACAATGGCATCGAGTACGGTCTGATGCAGGCGTATGCGGAGGGATTTTCGCTACTCAAGCACAAGTCCGAATTCGACCTCGATCTGCACCGGATCGCTGAAGTGTGGCGACACGGCAGCGTGGTGCGGTCGTGGCTTTTGGACCTGGCGGCTCGCGCGCTCGCCGACGACCAAACGCTGGACGACATCGCGCCATACGTGCCGGACTCGGGCGAGGGTCGATGGACGGTGTTCGAATCGATCGATCTCGACGTCCCGGCGCCGGTCATCGCCTTATCCCTCATTCAACGGCTCCGCTCGCGAGATCAGGAATCGTATGCAGATCGAATGCTCGCCGCCTTGAGAAACCAATTCGGCGGCCACGCGGTGAAGCGGGACGAATAGCATGACGTCGCCCAGCGTGCAGCCAAACATCTTTGTCATCTTTGGCGCCACCGGTGATCTCACGCGGCGAAAACTGTTACCGGCCTTGGCGAAACTGGCCAAGAAC
>JBFIZG010000216.1:0-6150 GCA_041604955.1 Gemmatimonadales bacterium
GCAGCAGGTCGTCCGGTTCCACGTCGTCGTAGGGGTTCTCCTGGAGCCGTTCGACCTTGTCGGTCTCGATCTCTTCCTTGCTGAACCCGATACGTCGACGGCCGGTTCTCGCTTCGATGATCTTTTCCAACCCGTCAAACGCGCCGCCACAGATGAATAGCACGTTCTTCGTGTCGATCTGAATGTATTCCTGTTGGGGATGTTTGCGGCCGCCCTGCGGCGGCACCGAGGCGACCGTGCCCTCGAGGATCTTCAAGAGCGCCTGCTGGACCCCTTCCCCGGACACGTCACGGGTGATGCTGGGGTTTTCGCTCTTGCGCGCGATCTTGTCGATCTCGTCGATGTAGACAATGCCGTGTTCGCACTCGTTGACGTTGAAGTCCCCCGCCTGAAGCAGCCGGACCAGGATGTTCTCGACGTCTTCACCGACATAGCCTGCCTCGGTGAGCGTGGTCGCGTCGGCGATGGTGAACGGAACGTCTAGGATGCGGGCCAGGGTTTCTGCGAGGAGCGTCTTCCCGACGCCAGTGGGCCCGAGCAGCAAGATGTTCGACTTCTCCAACTCGACGTCGTCGTTGCGGCCAGTCTCGGAGTTGATGCGTTTGTAATGGCTGTACACCGCAACGGAAAGGGTCCGTTTCGCCTTTTCCTGTCCGATGACGTATTGGTCGAGGATCTCTTTGATTTCGACAGGCGTTGGAACCTGCGTAATCGCGTCGGCAACCTCGCGTTCTTCGTCTTCGGCGAGGATTTCGTTGCAGAGCGCGATGCATTCGTTACAGATATAGACCGAGGGGCCGGAAATAAACTTCCGGACGGCGTCCTTGGACTTCCCGCAGAACGAGCAGCGAAGATGCTTATCTTGAGGCATACGAATCGAGCGCCCGGCTAGGTTTGCCTAGTATGGCCGCAGTCTCCTGGTTCGTCAAGCGGATTTTTTCCCGTCGAGTTCGGACCGATGCTGAATGACCTTGTCGATGATTCCGTAATCCTTGCACTCCTCGGCTGACATGAACTTGTCGCGATCCATGTCGAGTTGAATTTGTTCGAGGGTCTGACCCGTATGTTTGGCGTACAGTTCGTTGAGACGGGTGCGCGAGTAGAGAATTTCCTGAGCCATGATCTCGATGTCCGCGGCAGTACCTTGCGCGCCGCCCGACGGCTGGTGAATCATGATTCGGGCGTTGGGCAACGCGGCCCGCTTGCCGTTTTCGCCGGCCGCGAGCAAGAACGATCCCGCCGAAGCTGCCATGCCCATGCAAATAGTGTTTACGGGCGCCTGAATGTGCTGCATCGTGTCGTAGATCGCCAACGCGCTGGTGATCACTCCACCCGGCGAATTGATGTAGAGGTAAATGTCTCGTTCCGGGTTGTCCGCTTCGAGAAACAACAGCTGGGCGATCACGATGTTCGCGACGTCGTCTTGGATAGGCGTGCCCAAGAACACGATCCGGTCCATGAGCAAGCGAGAAAAGATGTCGTAGCTGCGCTCACCTCGAGTTGAACGCTCGATGACGTACGGAGGGTAGAGTGTCGACATTGTCCCTTCTTAACCGATCTCGTCGGTTACGGTAGACTGTTCGAGGAGGAAATCAAACACACGCTCCTCTGTTAAGCTACGTTCCAGCTCACGAAGTCGATCCGCCTTTTGCAACGAAGCATACACTTGGCCCGGCTGGGCGTTGCGCTGCTTTGCGATCTCCTCGACTCGTGCATCCACGTCCTCTTCGGTCGACTTCAGGTCGTGTGCCTCTGCGACATGGTCGATCACCAAATCACGTTTGACCTGCCGCTCAGCAATCGGCCCAAACTCGGTTGCAAAGCGCTCGAGCTGGTCGTCGGGAACCTTGTAGGCCGACGCGTAGGCGCTCAGGACCCGTTGTACCATGGCCCTCGGGGCCTCGAGTTGGTTCGCTCCAACGATCTCCTCGATGAGCTGGCCCCGCAACTCGGCGTCCGCCTCGCGTCTCGCCTCCGCCTCCATGTCGTTTCGGATGGCGGCACGGAGTTCGGCCAAGGACTCGAATTCGCCCACTTCCCCGGCGAAATCGTCGTCCAGGGCCGGCAAGTCTTGCCGCTTGACCTCGTGTAGCACGATTCGGACCACCTGAGCGGTCCCACGCTTGGCCTCTTCGGGAAAATCGTCCGGGAACTGGACAGTCGTGTCGGCCGTCTCTCCCACCGTCATCCCCATGATCCGGTCCTCGATCCCAGGAAGCGCCTGTCCCTGCCCGAGTACGACCTGGTACTGTTTTCCTTCCGCCGGCTCGCCTTCCTCGATCGGAATGATCGTCACGGAGACCATTTCGCCGGTTTTGGGGGTTCCGGATTCCACCGGCACCCAGGGCGCCTTCTGTCTCCGGAGCTCCTCAAGTTGTTCCTCCACCACCACATCGGATATGGCGCGCATGCGGCGTTGCAGCGTGAATCCGCCGAGCCGCTCCAAAGCCAACTCCGGCTTCACCTCCACCTGGAGCTCGAAGGTGACCGGCGTGCCGTCGTCAAACTTGAGGTCCTTGATTCGGGGTTCGGCAATGGGCTCCAGCGACTCCTGATCGATCGCCGCCTTCCAACTTGCGTCGATCAGCTCCCGAATGGCGCTCTCGCGGATGGCCTGTCGAAATCGCTGTCGAATGACGGACAACGGGGCCTTCCCGGGCCGGAACCCGGGGAGCTTTGCCCGCTTCGCATAGACCGAAGCGGCCTTGTTTTCTGCGGCCTCCACGCGGGGAACCGGGATCTCCACCTTGAGACTCTTTGTCCCGGGTTCTTCGGCGGTCTTGGTGATTAGAATTTCGGTCATCGCTGCGATGGGGCCCCCAGGTCACGGACGCTTCGTCACGACGTATCTCGACAACATGGTTCGTAAATGTACATCTGACCGGTGGTTTCGAGCACACTCCGCACATCGGTCCACGCCCTGGAACAGCATGGTCACCGGTTCCCGACGTGGACGGCGGCCATGCGACCGGAGGGAGTCGAACCCTCACGGGTTTCCCCACAGGATCCTAAATCCTGCGCGTCTACCAATTCCGCCACGGTCGCCGGGGAATGTATCAACCTAACCTGTAAGGCGTTGCTGTGAAGTGGTTTCCGCGGACCGTGCACAAAGCTGGAGTGCTATGCTCTGGGGCCGCAGTTCGAAACGGGTCTGGGCGCTTGAATCCCTGTGCGCGGGATCGGACAACCGCGTCTGATTGAGAGGCCTGAAAGTTTGGTGGACCGTCCTTTGCTTGGTCCTTCCCGCATTCCGCAGTGAGTTCCTCCATTCGCCACTCTAAAGTCGGTGGACCAACGGGTGGCTCAAGGTGGCTAACCTCCTGTCCGATAATAGCCTATGGCAGTTCCGCCAGTGGCTGGCATACGCGTTGCTTTCATGACCCAGGCTCGGATCAGGACCGTGGGGTCGGGTGACGTAGCTGTCCGGGGTTGTTGCTGAGAGGAGTCGGGATGTCTATGCGCTGCTTTTTATGCCGGAAGGACGCGACACCGCACATCATCAGGGCCCTCCACACGACCAAGGGACCGCGTGGTTGGGCACGGATCTGCATTCCCTGTGCGATCAAGCACGATTTGAACGGTGTGCTCCTCTCGTCGCCGAGCGGAAGGGAACTGGCGGAGGAGTGGCGCGAGCATCAGCGAAGGAAGAACCGGGAGCAACAAAGCGACGGGTGAACCTGCAGCCTGCGACGGACAACGGGCCGCTTCCGCCGAGGAAACGGCCCGTTTTTTTCTGCTACTGTGCCAGCCCTATCGGGTACCGATACGCTGCTCCTCACGGACGATCGGCGCAGGAACGATCTCATCCGGCAGGCGTTCGAGCGCCGAACGCACCGTCGTCAGTCGCTCGTTGAACGAGTCGGCGGCCTCCAATTCCGCTTGCACGATCGCCCTGAGCACTCTGACGCTCGCGGCAACCGTATTGCGGCTGTGTTTGATCGCGTCGACTGTTTCGTCAGTCGTCCACACGGCGTTTGCCAAGAAGCGGTAGTTGACCACGGCGGCCTCGTAGCCGTCGCCCTCATCCACGATCGCTCCGGCGGTCGCGTCCCTGACCACCGCCACTTCAAATCCCTGTTCCAACAGTTCTCGTAGATGAGACTCGACGCAGAGGTTTGCCGACATACCGGCGAGAATGACCTTATCGATGCCGCGTTTTCTCAACTGTAAGGCGAGATCGTTCGTCTCCGGGCCATAGAGTTTGTGCGGGCTGACGATGATGGTTTCCCCGTCGTCGATATAATCCTTGTATTGCTCCAACCAGTCTGCGCCGGAACCCTCGAACCCATCCAGATTGAGGGGGCCGATACGATCGAACATGTTGATGTTGTGCATGAGGCGCTCGAGCGCACCCTCGAACTTCCAGCCGTGATCGGTCGGGTAGTAGTAGTGCGGAGACACAAACACCGACATGCCACGCTCCTTCGCGGCAATCAACAGCATCTCGATGTTGGCGACCGTGCCGTTCTGTGTGACGCTTTCCCCGACGACCCCCCAAGAGACCCCGCTCGGACTCAAGAAGTCATTCTGCGGATCAGTAATCACCAATGCGGTGCGCTCGGTATCTACGGTCATCCCAGGATCTGGAAGTGCCATTTGCTCATTCCCCCTGCGCGAAGATGTGAAAAATCGGTTGTCGGCTACCGGTTGGTGCGGGTGCGGTGCAGGCACCAACAGAAGCGGCGACCCCCCGACACGTCTTCAGTCGGTTCGATCGCCGCTCGGTCCCCAGTGCAGTGCTGGCATGACCGTACCCGGTTGGGTGTTAGCCGTAAGTGCATTTTTGTCACCGACGAGTATAAGACATTCGAGATTCTGGTCAATCCGCCATTCGCTCGACGGCATCGCGTCGGTCGACGTGTCACGTCTCCGTTGCGGCAGGAGCCGTCACCCCGTACTCGGGACGTGAAGCCGTGCGATTCGAGTCTCGCCTCGGTCGCGTGGCACGGCACGGCTGGCCGAGACACTCCGTGAGACGCCTGGGAGGCGATGAGTCACTCGCCTCGCGCGCTGCATGAGCTGGACGCCGCAAGTGTCTGTCTATTCGCCATTTAGACGGTGGGCAGAGCCGGTCGCCCACGCCGGGTCGTGTGGTCGGCCAAACGCCCGTTTGTCGTGCCGGTTTTTGTTGACAAGGGCAGCGCATGCGGCTACCGTATAACAGCTTGCGAGCACCGGTCGAGGTCTGGCCGAGCCATGCAGGTGAAGATTTCGATGAGTGCAGATGGCGGCCACACCGGACATCCGGTGGCGCCAGTCGGCAGCCCTACGCGGGGGTTCAGACCGCGGAACACAGAGTAGTCGGTAGGTACGGTTCGCCCGTTACTCCGACGAACTGCAAAAGGGAGTACGGCACATGCGTACCACCGGAAAAGTAAAGTGGTTCAACGACGCCAAGGGGTTTGGTTTCATCACGCCGGAGGACGGTCAAAAGGACTGCTTCGTTCACCACACCGCCATCCAGGGCGAAGGATTCAAGTCGCTCACCGAAGGTGAGCGAGTCGAATTCGATATCGTTCAGGGTCAAAAAGGTCCGGCTGCGGAGAACGTCACAAAGCTCGCCGACTGAGCACGCCTGATTCAAAGGCAAATCCAGGAACGGGGCCGTCCCGAACCACTCGGGGTGGCCCCGTGACTTTCGCAAGCGGTTGCAGCGTCAACGAGGTTTTGAATGTGATGGTCATGAATGACTGAAGTCAGACTTGAAGATGGCGATCGGCTGGAATGGGCGCTCAAGGCGTTCAAACGAAAAGTCCTTCGTTCCGGCATTTTGAAGGATCTTCGCAAGAAGCGATTCTATGTGAAGCCCAGTACGGCAAAGCGTCTAAAAGCTGCTGCGGCACGTCGTCGCCGGCGGTCCGACAAGCGCACCCGTCGATCCGCGTAGTACTTCTCAGAGGTCGTAGCCGCGGCGGAATGGGCGCGGGGTGACACTGTATTTCTCGCCCGCGAATCCGCTCGCATTCCCCGAAAAACTGCCGTCTTACCAGCGATAGACTCCGGCAACAGATTTGTGTCCGGCGCGAAGGAGTCCGACGCGAGTGAAGAGTCTGTGGTGCCACCGCTGATGAATTGCAAGTCACTGGTTGAGCCGATGCGGTGTTTGTCGCTGCTGGCCATGCTCGCGGGGGTTCCTTGGGCTGCGGCCGC
>JBFIZG010000217.1:0-6144 GCA_041604955.1 Gemmatimonadales bacterium
CGCAACGGCATGGCGCACAACATCAAGAGCGCGAAGCGCATCGTCGAGCGCGCGCAGCCCGAGGTCTGGGATGTGCTCGAGGAGGTGATCAAGGATCGCCCGGTGATGCTCAACCGCGCACCGACGCTGCACCGCCTCGGCATCCAGGCGTTCGAGCCGGTCCTGGTGGAGGGGAAGGCGATTCGCGTGCACCCGCTCGTGTGTGCGGCGTTCAACGCCGACTTCGACGGAGACCAGATGGCGGTCCACGTGCCGTTGTCGTTCGAGTCGCAGCTCGAAGCACGGGTGCTGATGATCTCCAGCAACAACGTGCTCAAGCCGTCAGACGGGCGTCCCGTGGCAGAACCGAGTCAGGATATGGTGCTCGGCTGTTACTACCTGACCAAGGCCCTGCCCGACTTTGACGCGGCCGCCAAGAAGGCCCCCCACTTCGCCTCGTTGGCCGAGGTGGAAGGCGCCGTGGCGACTGGACGGCTCCGCTGTCACACGCCGATCTACTTTTGGTACGAGCCGTCGACCGACGCGTCACACGACGAAGGGGGGTGGACCCTCACGACCGCCGGGCGCGTGCTGTTCAACGGAATCCTCCCGACCGCACTGGTCGATGAGCTGGGGTTCCAGAACGAGCCGATGCGAAAAAAGGCGTTGTCGTCGCTCGTCTTCGAGTCGTATCGCCACGCCGGACTGGCCGCCACGGTCTCGTTCCTCGACCGGCTCAAGGAGTTCGGGTTCCGCCACGCCACCCTTGGTGGCATTTCGATCGGTGTGGAGGATCTCGAGATTCCCGCGCAAAAGGCCGAACTCATTCACGATGCGAGCGCGCGGGTCGAACGGTTCCAGAAGGCGTACGCGACTGGGCAGATCACCTTTGGTGAGCGGTACAACAAAGTGATCGACGCGTGGACGCATGCGAATAACGACATCGCCGAGGCGATGGTGCACAACCTCTCGAAGGCACGCACCGGTCTGAATCCCGTGTACATGATGTTCGATTCAGGGAGCCGTGGCAGCCGCGACCAGATCCGGCAGCTTGCCGGAATGCGTGGGCTGATGGCGAAACCGCAGAAGAAACTGACGGGCGGCATCGGCGAAGTCATCGAGAGTCCCATCAAATCCAATTTTCGCGAGGGTCTCTCGGTCCTCGAGTACTTCATTTCCACGCACGGCGCGCGAAAGGGCCTCGCCGATACGGCCCTCAAGACCGCCGACGCCGGCTATCTCACACGCCGGCTCGTGGACGTTGCGCAGGACGTCACGATTTCGGAGGAAGACTGCGGAACGATTCTGGGGCTGGAAATCTCCTCGCTCAAGGAGGGCGAAGACATCATCGAGCCCCTGCGAGAGCGCATCGTCGGGAACGTGGCCGCCCAAGACGTGTTCGATCCACATGAATTGGACGAGCATGGCGACCCACACCTGTTGGTCGCGTCGGGCGAGCTGATCGACGAAGAGACGGCAAGCGCGATCGAGGATGCCGGCATCGAGACCGTTCGGATCCGTTCCGTCCTCACGTGCGAAGCGCGCCGGGGGAACTGCCGCATGTGCTACGGCCGGAATCTGGCCACCATGCGGATTGTTGACCTCGGCGAGGCGGTCGGGATCTTGGCGGCGCAGTCGATTGGTGAACCGGGCACACAGCTCACGTTGCGCACGTTCCACATCGGTGGAACCGCCGCGCGTATCGCGGAGCAAACCGCGCGCAAGAGCAAGCTCGAGGGAACGATCCGGTTCGGTGACCGTCTCCAGGTGGTCGACACGGCAGACGGAAAGCACATCGTCACCGGGTACGATGGCGAGTTGGTGCTGTACGACACCGACGACCAAGTCCGTTCTCGATTCCAGGTGCCGTTGGGCGCGACACTCGCCGTGGCCGACGGGGACGAAGTGAAACGCGATGGTCTCTTGTTCACCTGGGATCCGTACGCGAACCCGATCATCACCGACGTGGAAGGCGTGGTTCGGTTCGAGGACATCGTCGAAGACGAGACGGTTCGTGAGGAGCTGGACGAAATCACCGGCCTCCGACAGCGGGTGATCATCGAGGACCGGGAAAAGAAACTGCACCCGCATATCGAGATCGTGCAGAAGAAGGGCAGTAAAGAACGGAAGGTGCGGAACTACGTGATCCCCGAAGGGGCGCAGATCACGGTGGAAGACGGCCAAGCCGTGCATGCGGGGCAGACGCTCGCCAAGATATCCCGAGAGGCGTACAAGACCCGGGATATCACGGGGGGGCTCCCGCGCGTAGCGGAACTGTTCGAGGCCCGGCGTCCCAAGGACCCCGCGACGATTTCCGAGATCGACGGCGTCGTCCGCTTTGGAGAGATCAAACGCGGCAAGCGGGAAATCTTCGTCCACGGGGATGCGGGTGAACCCCAAGTGTACGACGTTCCCGCCGGAAAGCACCTCCGCGTGCACGAGGGCGACCGGGTACGGGCCGGCGACCGGCTCACCGAAGGACCGGTCAACCCGCACGACATTCTGCGGATCAAAGGGCCGCGCGCCGTGCAGGAGTACCTGTTGAACGAGGTGCAGGAGGTCTACCGGTTGCAGGGCGTCAAGATCAACGACAAACACATCGGCGTCATCGTGCGGCAGATGCTGCAGAAGCTGAAGGTGCTGGACCCGGGTGACACCGATTTCCTCGAGGGCGAAAACGTCGACAAGCTCGTGTTCCGCGAGAAGAACGAGCGCGTCATCCGGAAGGGCGGGGAGCCTGCCACGAGCGAGCCCTTGCTGCTCGGCATCACGAAGGCGTCGCTCACCACGCAGTCATTCGTCTCGGCGGCGTCGTTCCAGGAGACGACCCGGGTGTTGACCGATGCCTCGATTCGCGGGGCGAGGGACGACCTGCTCGGGCTCAAGGAGAACATCATCATCGGCCACCTGATTCCGGCCGGGACGGGCATCTACCGCTACTCGGAAATCGAGATCGAGCCGCCCGAGGGATTCGAGCCGCCGCCGCCGCCGGTCGAGATGGAGGAGGAGACCGGCGTGCCGAGCCCGTTCATCGCGGCACCAAAGGAACCCGCCGAAGCCGAGGCGTCGTAGCCGAAGCGGGCGGAAACGTACACGTGACCGCGCGGTGGCCCCAGCTGCCGCGCGGTTTGCGTTCGAGGTCACCATGCTGAGCTGCCAACGAGACCAATTCTCGCTCCCCGACGAAGGCCACTATCTGAATTGTGCCTATATGTCGCCGCTGTCGAGGCGGGTCGAGTTGGCCGGCATGACCGCACTCAGACGGAAGCGGGACCCATCCACCATCGAGCCGCGAGACTTCTTCGAGGGCCTCGAGACCGTGCGGGGGCGCTTTGCCACCCTCATCGGAGTCGCCGACAGCGCCCGGGTGGCCGTCATGCCCTCGGTGTCCTACGGCATCAGCACCGTCGCCCGAAACACGCCGCTTTCCCCCGGACAGAACATCGTGCTGTTGGAGGAGCAGTTTCCGTCAAACGTCTTCGTGTGGCGACGGATCGCTGCACAGGCCGGTGCCGAAGTTCGGACGGTCGGTCCGCCGGCCGGCGCCAAACGGCGCGGCCGGGAGTGGATGGCCCGTCTGTTGGAGGCGGTGGACAGGAATACCCAGGTGGTCGCGCTCGGGCAGGCGCACTGGACGGACGGAACGCTGTTTGATGTGGAGCAGGTGGGGGTCCGGGCGAGGGAAGTGGGGGCGGCCCTCGTGATCGACGGGAGCCAATCGATCGGGGCGTTACCGTTCGATGTGGGGGTGGTCAAGCCGGACGCCCTGATCTCCGCCGGGTACAAGTGGCTGATGGGTCCGTATGGGTTGAGCGTCGCCTATTACGGGCCGCGGTATGACGACGGAGTTCCGCTGGAAGAGACCTGGTTGTCGCGATCGGGGAGCGAGGACTTTCGGCGGCTGGTGGACTATCGGGACGAGTATCGCCCCCTTGCCGCGCGGTACGACATGGGGGAGGCGAGTAATTTCACTCTGGTGCCGATGCTGGCCACGGCCTTGGAGCAGCTGTTGGAGTGGACGGTTCCGGCGATCGCGGAGTGGTGCGGGCGGCTCACGCGGGACCTGGCCCGGCAGGCGGAAGACCTGGGGTTTTGGGTAGAGGAGGAGGTGTGTCGGGCGCCCCATATCCTGGGGCTCGGACTGCCCGAGCATCTCGATCCGGACTCCGTCCAACGCGCGCTGGCCGAGCGGGGCGTGTCGGTTTCGGCTCGCGGGAGCATGATTCGGGTGTCTCCCCACGTCTATAATGACGACGCCGATGTGGCGGCGGCGGTCGAGGCGCTGGCGGCGGTGTCCCGGCGGCCTGCTCGCGCTTGACCGCGTTCCAACGCTCCTCTACATTTGTAAGGCTATATCGGTTTGGTCGTTGGCCGGGCCGGTCTCTGGAGGACACGTTCACAATCCGGGGTGTATGCCGACCATTTCGCAACTCGTCCGTACCGGACGAAAGGCGATGCAGAAAGTGGAGAAGGCTCCCGCGCTCAAGGGGAATCCCCAGAAGCGCGGCGTGTGTACGCGTGTCTACACGACGACGCCCAAGAAGCCCAATTCAGCGCTCCGGAAGGTCGCTCGGGTACGCCTGACGAACGGGTTCGAGGTCACGAGTTACATCCCGGGGGAGGGCCACAATCTCCAGGAGCACAGCATCGTGCTCATCCGGGGTGGCCGGGTCAAGGATCTGCCGGGGGTGCGGTACCATATTATTAGGGGCACGTTGGATGCTGCCGGTGTCGAAGACCGGCGACAGGGTCGTTCCAAATACGGGGCGAAGAAACCCAAATGAGTCGACGCCAGCGATCGGTCAAGCGCCCGGTCCCGCCCGACCCGCGCTACGACAGCCAGACCGTCTCCAAGTTTCTGAACCATCTCATGCTCGATGGAAAGAAATCGACGGCGGAGCGGATTTTTTATCGCTCGATGGACGTGATCGAGGAGCGCACAGGGCAGCCGGGGGTGCAGGTGTTCAAGCAGGCGCTCAGCAACGTCAAGCCGGCGGTCGAGGTCAAGAGTCGACGGGTTGGCGGGGCGACGTACCAGGTGCCCATCGAGGTGCGGCCGGACCGACGGAGCGCGCTGGCGATGCGGTGGATCCTGCAGTACGCACGCTCGCGGGGCGAGAAGACCATGGCCGAACGACTCGCATCGGAATTGGTGATGGCGTCGAAGGGTGAGGGCAACGCGATCAAGAAGAAAGAGGACACGCACCGGATGGCGGAAGCGAACCGCGCGTTCGCCCACTACCGGTGGTAAGGCAATAGCAACCACTTAGAGCAACAATCTCGGGACCCTGATACAAGGGATCCTGCGTCGCAGGGAGAAGGCCTCCCGGACGAGTGCGGAGCGAGACCTGTCCGATTGACGGATGACGGTCGCCCCGCTTTTTCACTGCCCAGGAGCAGCGAGGCGCTGCGAGGAGCCGGGCGGCGGACGACGAAAAAGGCGATACGACTGATCACTATGCCCAGAACGATAGCGTTAGACAAAATTCGCAACATCGGGATCATGGCGCACATCGATGCCGGGAAGACGACGACGACTGAGCGCATCCTGTACTACACGGGGCGAACGTACAAGCTCGGCGAGGTGCACGAGGGTACCGCCACGATGGATTGGATGGAGCAGGAGCAGGAGCGCGGCATCACGATCACGTCGGCGGCAACGTACTGCGAGTGGAACCGCTTCGACGTTCCCCATCAGATCAACATCATCGATACGCCGGGCCACGTCGATTTTACCGTTGAGGTGGAGCGCTCGCTTCGCGTGCTCGATGGCGCGGTGACCCTCCTCGATGCGGTTGGAGGCGTCGAGCCGCAGACAGAAACCGTGTGGCGCCAGGCGGACAAGTACGGCGTCCCGCGCATTGTGTTTGTCAACAAGATGGACCGTGTCGGGGCCGACTTCGATCGCTGTTTGTCGATGGTGCGCACCCGATTGGGCGCAAGGGCCTACCCGGTGCAGTATCCGCTGGGTAGCGGCGAATTGTTCACCGGGCTGATTGATATCGTCCGTGAAGTCGAAGTGGTCTACGACGTGGATTCGAAAGGTGCGACGTGGTTCGAAGGTGAGGTCCCCGAGTCGTTCAAGGAGAATATCGCTGAGCTTCGCCACGAACTCGTCGAGGCCGCCGTCGAACAAGATGAGGAGTTGTTGCACAAGTATCTCGA
>JBFIZG010000218.1:0-6142 GCA_041604955.1 Gemmatimonadales bacterium
GGTTGCGTTCTACTTGAACTGAGCTGCGGTTAATGGACGTCACTCGTTTCACGGACGCAAACGGTTTTCTGCGGCGCGCAGAGTCGTGGCTGCTCCAACGGGAGGCGGAACCCAACCTGTTGCTTGGCATCGCTCGGCAACTGGCTGCCGGTACCCCACGATTCGAAAAACCCACCTATCTCGCCACCGTCGACCATCACGGCGATATCTACGGCTGCGCGTTCCGCACACCGCCCCGCAAGTTCGGCATCACTGATCTGCCGTTATCCGCAATCCCCGGACTCGTCGAGGACGTTCGTCAGGTGTACTCGAGCCTACCCGCGGTGCT
The DNA here is from genome assembly GCA_041604955.1 of Gemmatimonadales bacterium. Lineage (GTDB taxonomy): Bacteria > Gemmatimonadota > Gemmatimonadetes > Gemmatimonadales > GWC2-71-9 > JBFHWR01. The sequence continues at coordinate 329 of JBFIZG010000218.1, forward strand.
CGGCCCGGAGCCTGCTGCTCTCGAGTTTGCAAAGCATTGGACGGCAGTCGCTGGCGGTTCGCATCGCGTCGGCATGCGGCAACGCATACACGTTGCGACCGAAGTGGTGAAACCGAACCGACCGACGCCAGGCAACTTGCGACTCGCCGTCACACAAGACATTCCGCTGATCTCGGGATGGACCGCGGACTTCATCCGCGAGGCGCACCTGCCTGAAGAAAACCGCGAGGCCCGCACGAGTGAACTCGTCAACGACCGGTCGTTCTTTCTCTGGGAGGACACCGAGCCGCGAACGATGGTCGCCGCAACGGGCCCGACGCCCAACGGCATTCGCATTGGCTATGTGTACACGCCACCGCCGTTTCGAGGACGAGGCTACGCCAGCGCCGCCGTGGCGTCGCTCACGGGTCAACTCCTCGACCAAGGCCGCAAGTTCTGTTTCCTGTATACGGACTTGGGGAACCCAACGTCAAACGCCATCTATCGTCGACTCGGGTATGTCCCCGTGCGAGACGTCGTCGACGTCGTGTTTGCGAGCGAGTAGGATCATGGGCACGGTGGCCGTCGTCCTGCGATCCGTCATCTACATGGCGGGATTTATCTTCGTCTTTGGGTGGCTTGCCTTGGGTCTCCGCCGGTTCGACGCGAGTCTCGGTTTCGAGATACCCGAGATGGCGCGGCCCCTCGGCGGATTGATCATGGCTGTGGGTCTAGGCGTCGTTGTCACTTGTGGAGGGCTGTTTGCGGTGTTGGGGCGCGGAACCCCCGCCATTTTCGATCCGCCGACGGAGTTTGTCGCCCGTGGTCTCTATCGGTGGGTACGGAACCCCATGTACGTCGGCGGCCTGACGCTTCTCTTCGGGTTTGCCCTGTGGCATCGGTCCCCGTCGATTGTCCTAATGACGTTCGTCATGGCAATTGTCTTTCATCTGTTTGTCGTGTTCGTTGAGGAACCCGGCCTCAAGCGCCGGTTTGGCGCTCCGTACGACGAGTACCGAAGGACAGTCCGGCGCTGGATTCCCGTAAAGCCTCGATAGAGAAAGATTTGGACGCGTCATGAGTACGTCCGTGGAGATAGAACAGAGGGTCGCCGATTGCTCGGCAGATGACCGACACCGTATTCTCAGAGTCATGGCCGCACGTTCTCATCGAGTCGTCGCCGCTGCGCTGCTCGTCCTGGCAGGAAGTTCATGTGACTCGGGTCCCTCCGGCCCGGTCGCAGGCGACCTCGAATTCACCGTCGTATCTCCGAACGGCCCGGAAGGTGCAGCGCTCATCGACCTGCAGACAGCCGCGTCCGGACCCATTACCGCAACCGGCGCGCGAGTGTTCGCCAATCGCCTGGGCAATCGCACCCGGATCCTGCTCGTCCGGACGAATCCGGGAACATTGACGTTCCGGATCTCGGTGAGTGACGTGAGAACCCCTCCAGCGGCAGCACTTCTCGAGGTCGCCGGTCCAACCAATCAAATCCGCTCCATCACCGGCTACCGCATCGAATCCGCTGCGTTTGGTGCCCCGTGAACGTCAACCAAATCGTTGCCGTCTCGGTCGGCGGGGTTCTACTGTGCGCCAGTCACCTCCCAGCGCAAGATATCGAGGCGGTATCGTGGGCGACCGGACGCTCGCTCCCGTCTCAGTACTTCAGTCGTGTGCGTGAACGACCCGACTTCTTCGAGATCAGTCGGGGGTGGATCCAGAGGGAACAGGGCGCCTCACGCCGTGCGGTAACCGGAACCCTCCCGATCCTTGTCGTCCAGGCACTGTTTGTCGATTCACCGGACCCCACCTACTCGAACACCGAGATACAACAAAGCCTTTTCGACGGCCCGTCCCAAAACGGAACTGTCACGGAGTTCTATTCCGAGGCCTCGTCTGGGGTGTTCACCGTCGGTGGCCAAGTGCTTCCGTGGGTGCGCACCGCGCTCACCCTGTCGGAGACCGTTGGTGCCTCGTACGGACTCGGCGAAGACGCGAAGACGGGCGAGTTTCTCACGCAGGCGTTGCGCGAAGCGGATGAGGTCGTTGGATTTGGCGAGTTCGACAACGACGGCCCGGACGGTGTTCCCAACAGCGGCGACGACGATGGTTTCGTCGACGCGCTCGCGTTCCAGTTTCTCGAGACGTCCGCATCGTGTGGCGGGCCCGCCATCTGGCCCCATCGGAGTCGCATTGCGAATTGGATGGAGGAACCCTTTGCGACCGCCGACAGCCAGCCCGATGGCGCCCCAGTGTTCGTGGACAGCTACATCATTCAGAGTACCGTCACGTGTGACGGGACCGAACTCGCAACCGCTTCGACCATCGCCCACGAGCTGGGCCATGTACTCGGGCTCCCCGATCTGTACGATCGAAGCCTGGGACTGCTTCCCGAGCAGCGGCGGTGGGTCGTCGGATGCTGGTCGTTGATGGCTGCCGGAGCCTGGGGATGTGGCACGGCGCTCCGAAACGACTGGAAACGCCCGACGCATTTGGGAGCTTGGGAACGAGTGCAGCTCGGTTGGGCCGACGAACACGTACTCGACAACATCGCCTTCCAAGAATGGACGTTGGCGCCTGTCCTCACGTCGGGAGGGATCCTTCGTATTCCCCTCACGGCAACTGAATCCTTCCTCGTCGAATACCGAATTCGGTCTGGGTTCGATCGCGAACTTCCGGCCGACGGCGTGCTGATCTATCACATCGACGAAGACCCGCCGGCACCCGACTGCGAGACCTGTCCCCGGACCTATCGTGTCGCGCTCGAGGAAGCCGACGGCAACGGGTCGCTCGTCAAAACGACGTTGCAAGGAGGCAACCGCGGCGAAGCCGGAGACGCGTGGGGCGCGCTTCACGCCGGTGTCTTTTCAAACGCGACCATACCGCCAAGTCGATTGAACGACGGTGCGCCGACCGCCGTCACCTTCCACGAAATCCGGATCGAGGGAAGTCAGGCGCGGCTCTTCATTTCAACGGAAATCCTCGCCCAAGACCGCCTGATCCAGAGCTTTCTGGATCTCGAGGGACCCTCGTTAACAGAGGAACATCGCGCCAACCTGGACCGAATCGGGAACGACAACGGACGCTACGACATCGGTGACTTACGGAAGTATTTGCTGGAAAACCCGCACGTCGGAAGCCCCGACATCGTGGCCACACGCGGCCGCTGAGTCGCTATCACAACCCACGGGACTCCAGAAACGCCGGCGATCACCAAGCGAGCGTAACGGCCTGACGCGTTTCTGGAAAAAACGACAGGATCCGCGGGTCTATCTGAATATACTTACGTTCATCCGAGTTTCACCTTCCGTTACAACACCCCGAAGCAACTTCTTGTCGCGGGTCTTCCCACAAACAGATTGGAGGACGCACGGTGCAACCCGGCCTGTTGTACGTGGGGGCGGCGATCGCAGGCTTTTGGGGGGTGATGCACATACTCAAGACCCGGCCCGTCATCGCCGGTTTCGAACCACTCTCCGACGACAACCGCCGCATTCTCACGATGGAGTGGATTCTCGAGGGCGTATTACTCTGTTTTATTGCCGCTCTGGTGGCTGTCGTTGCGTGGTTTGCCGGCGCGCACGAACCGGTTGCCGTGCTGGTATATCGCGGCTCAGCAGTGCTGCTCCTGGTCATGGCCGGTATTAGCCTCTTTACAGGATCCCGCACGTCTCAACTTCCGTACAAACTCTGCCCTCCGATTTTCACGGCGTGTGCGATCCTGATCCTTCTTGGCGGTGGCATGTGATCGAAGGGCCGCGTCTGACGTAGCCTACGTACGCGGATTGGTCGAGCGATGGACGAGTTATCTCTCACTTCACGAATCATCATGTACGTATTACTCACCGTGATGCTTCTGTACTGCATCGCGGTCGCCATGTGGCAATATCGCGTTTGTGGTGGAAATGCTCTCGAAAACGCTGATGGATCAACTGACGATTGGCATCGCCAACAAACACATTACGGGATCGCGGTTGCGGATCTGTTTGTTGCCTGTCCATTAGTTTTGGCTGGAATTCTGCTGGTCTTTTTCGCTCCCCGGTGGGGCTTCTACCTTCTCGCATTGGTTGCGTTCTGGCTCGTGTGGGCAAACACGATGACAACGGCCACAAGCTTGCGTTTCGAACACCCTAAGATCGACATACGTTGGTTCGTCGCTTTTCCATCCGGGGGCCTTCTCGGCCTGGCGTATCTCATGTGGTCGTTCGTGAACTTCGACGCGATTTATTGAGGTGCGGCCATGGACTATCCATTTCCCTACGCCAACGTCGTCAGTGGTCTCTTGGTCCTGGTCGTCGGTTTCGGGTTCCACTGGATCGGCCAGACCATCTCCGTGGTCAACTGGGGGTTTGCCACGCGGCTAGGACTCCAAGAACAGGGGATGTCACCGCACTTCAAGGTGTACGAACACGCCATCGCCTCCGCCGATGCGACGATCGGATGGATCTATGGAATCGCGGGCATCGGTCTCGTTCTCGGCACCACTTGGGGAATGAAGCTGGCGTGGTTCCCCGGAACGATCATGCTCTATCACGCGCTGTGCTACTGGTTTTGGACGGCCAACCAGCGGCGGCAAGGCCGACAACTCATGAGCGACAGCACGAGAGTCGGCTGGACTCTCGCGAACCTCGTGACCGGTATGCTGGCCCTGTTCGTTGGGTGGAGGGCTTGAGGTACGAGCCAGAGGAGGTCCGAATGGTAAAGATTCCCGAAAACGTCGGTCAATTCCTCGCCAGTTCGCGCATCGCCGTCGCGGGCGTCTCGCGCAACAGCGGTCAAGCGGCCAACGCGGTGTATCGGAAGCTCAAGGGATCCGGCTATACGGTGTTTCCGGTCAATCCGCACGCGTCTACGGTCGAAGGTGATGCGTGCTATGCAGACATCGCATCACTCCCAGACGTTGTCGATGGTGTCGTGATCGTCACGCACCCTGACGCCGCCTCCGACATCGTCCGACAGTGCGCCACCCGTGGTGTGCCGCGAGTGTGGTTTCATCGTTCTTTTGGAGCGGGAAGCGTATCCGACCACGCCGTTCAGGAATGCAAGGAGCGGAACATCAACTGCATCGTGGGGGGCTGCCCGCTGATGTTTTGCAGTCCAGTCGATGTCGGTCATAGATGCATGCGGTGGTGGCTCCAGCGATCGGGGCGAGTGCCGCGGTGAATGGAAGGCGGCGATTGACGAATAGATGTGGATGAGTGCTAGGGCAGGAATGTCAGGGAAAATGGTGTACGGGAAGTGAGGGCTGCATCATGAAAATCAGACATTTTCTCTACAACGCGTTCTTGATTGAGCACAAAGCAACCAAGATCGCTATCGATCCGGGTCAGAACCTCTGGCTCTTCGGGTTCGAAGTCTCCTCCCAAAGAGTGAGTGGCGAAACGTCACACACGTATTGGTGACACACGGTGATCCCGATCATTATTGGCAGGCGGATCGCGTCGCGAACACGGCTCGAGCTCCGCTCGTGATGCACACGGCCATGGCACACAAAGCAGAGTTCAGTTGGCAAATCCTCTCTCCGCGCCGGCGAGGTCTACAGTTTCAGCCCTTTGTGGGGGAGGTGCACACCCTCGATGTCAACGCCTCAGTCGAGGTCGACGGCGTGACTATCGAAGGCATTCAAACCAAGCATGGGCCGCTCGAGTTCAGAGTACTTGGTCGCACCAAACGGATAGTCCCCAGTCTGAATGAACGCGCAGGGTTTGGTGCCATCGGTTTCAAGATCCGCATCAAAGGCATCACCCTTCTCAATTTGGGTGACAGCGTTCTTCGACCCGGATGGGCAGGCTTGAAGCCGGACGTGCTGATGCTCCCAATCGGTGGGCTTGGCAA
>JBFIZG010000219.1:0-6097 GCA_041604955.1 Gemmatimonadales bacterium
CAAGGTGATCGAACGGCTCTATGCCAATTCGAGCAAGTTGAACGAGCACGGCCAGTATGCCTATTACGGGCGCGTCGGAGGGTGTCTCATTACGGGCAACGAGGATGGCGCGAAGCACTGCTCGATGAACATCTTGTACTCGCTGCAGCATCTCGGGTACGTCATTCCTCCTCAAGCCGATGCCGGATGGTTGGGAGAAGCGGGGCCTGGCCCCTCGTACCTCGACGAAGGATCCGGTGGGCCGGAGAACGACTTCACGAACCGCAACACGACCTTCATGACGTGGAACTTATTGCATCTCGCGCGCATGATCCGGGATGCTGGGGGGATTCCCGCGCACGGGAACCAGCGATCGCAGTGGGACGCCGGCTGCCGTTTCGACTTCGCAAACCCAGAGCATCGGTGATCGATGCCTCAAGTCGAATATCCCGTTTCGAAGCTCGAATCCTAGGGGGGCGTTGACGTTGGAGAGCCGACATTGAATTGTGACCTCGCTCGCAGTGGGTGGGTATCGGTGGCTGGAGCGTAGGCCCGCGGACACGGGATGTCGTTCGGAAACGTGATCGAGATCACCGAATGACCGAGCGGCATCTCACATCTTCGGGATCTGCATCAAACACCTGCAGTTCTTTGCAGCAGAACTGCCCGCCTGCACGCTGTGAAAGGAATCTCATGACCCACACGTCACCTGCTCTCACTGCTGCCCTCCGAACCAGCGCCTTACTTCTGTTTGCAGCCGTCGGGACGAGTTGCGATCTCGATCAGAGTCTCGTCCCAGACGGTGTCGGGCTCGACGGCCCGACGATAATGGCCAGCGTCGTGGCGTCCGATGGAAGCGCGCCTTCCATGAACGGGCTGACGCACATGGATGGGACAGTCACGTTGCAGGGAATCGACGTGGAGCTGTGGGATGGCGTGTCGTGGTTCAAGATCCCGACCCAAGTCGGCGCGGCGACGCTCCCGCTGGGAGAAACCGCGGCGGACGTCTCGGTGATGCCGGAGACCGAGATCCCCAATGCCGATTACACGAGAGTGCGCCTGTCCGCGGCCGGTGGGGAAGCTGCGGTTTCGATGACCGTCGACGGCCAACGTTTTGGGACCGATGGGCCGCTCGGCAATGGCCCCTTGGTGTTCGAGCGGGAGGTCGAGATCGTCGATCGGCAGGGCGTGCGCACCTTTCGCGTCGCGCTCCAAGCCATCACCGAGGTAACGCGTCACGTTGCGGCGGATGGTAGCGAGTCGCTGCTCATGACCGGAGACCTCGGGAGCAGCGCGCTCGCGCGCACGGCAATCGTCGCAAGCGATGGGAGCGACGCGGCCGCGCTCGGGCTGTCCGCTCTGGAAGGGGTCCTCGTACTGGAGGGCATGACCGTCGATCTCTACGACGGGGTGGACTGGCAGCCGATGGTCGATGCCCGCGACGCCGCGCGGTTTCGCGTCGGACACATCTTCAATCCGACGCCACTGTTATCCGGGGCCGATCTTCCGCAGGGTGTGTTCACCAAAATTCGACTGTCGGCGGATCGTGCGTGGGCGGCGCTCGCGCTCGAGCTGAACGGGCAGCGGTATGGCGGCGAGGCGTTACTTGGAGAACACGTGGTCGTGGAAAAGGATCTTCAGGTACTCGAGCTGAACGGCGCGCAGTTGCTGTGGATGGTGCTCGAGACAGTCGCGTCAGTGAGTCCGGCGACGTCGGCTGATGGTTCGGCGTCGGTAACGATCGACGGCGATTTCGGGAGTGCGACGTTGTTGCCGCCGGGCCGCACGGTCACGAAAGTCGTGGCAAGCGACGGGAGCGATCCGGATGTCGAGGGTCTCGATGATCTGGAAGGGAAGCTCGCGCTGGAGGGAATCACGCTCGAGCTGTGGGATGAAGATCTGCAGGAGTGGCAGGTGGCCGTCGAAGACCGTGACGGCGCCTGGTTCCACATCGCGGAGCCTAGGGATGCCACGCCGTTGGTGCGTTCCGACGATCTTACCGGGAACTACACAAGAGCGCGGCTATCTGTCCGGCGCGCGGTGGCGGGTATCGCGCTGACACTCGGCGACCAGCGTTACCGCGGTGAAGGCGTGTTGGGTGAAGGCATCGTGCTCGTCAAGGAACTCCACGAGGTCTCGGAGGCCGACGCGTTCCGTGAGAGCGATGCGTTCACGGATCATAACCTCCGAATTCTCTGGATGGTGTTCGAAACGGTCGCGGAAGTCGTGCGTGCCGTGGCCGATGATGGCACCACGTCCGTGCTCGTGGAGGGTGAGTTTGGGTCCCTGACGTTGCAGGCCGGTCCGCCGCCGGGAATGCACACCGCCATCGTCGCGAGTGACGTAAGCGATCCGAAGATCGATGCCGTGTACGATCTCGAAGGGAAGCTGTTCCTCGAAGGCGTGTCGCTGGAGCTGTTGGACGGCGACCAGTGGATCGAGGTACTCGAGGGTCTCGAGCATGCGGCGTTTGAGATCGGGGAGGGGCGGGAGGCGACGTTGCTCCTTCGATCCGATGACCTGCCGGACGGTCACTACACCCGTGCACGCCTTACCGCACGCCGCGCGTCCGCGCGACTGGCGCTCAACTATGGCGATCAACGGTTCGCGGGACACGAAGTTCTCGGCGAGGGCGTGGTCGTCGAGAAGGAGATCGAGATCATCCAGTCGGCGGATGCGTTCGATGTTCAACACGGACGTATCATTTGGATGACCTTCGAGACCGTTATTGACGTGGCCCTCGTCGAGTCGAGTGATGGCGTTCGGGCGGCCGTGATCGAGGGTGATTTTGGCAGCGCGACGCTGGCGCAGCTTGGTCCCGGAAGCCATACGGCGATCGTGGCAAGTGATGCGAGCGATCCAGAGATCGATGCGCTGCATCGGCTCGACGGCAAGCTTGTGCTCGAGGGGATCTCGCTCCAACTGGTCGCAGAGAATGGTGATGTGAAAACCGCCATCGAGTACCTGGATGAGGCGTCGTTTGAGGTTGCGGAGCCGCGGTCCGCGACGCGCTTGCTGTGGTCTGACGACATGGGCGACGCCAACTTCACGCAGGCGATTCTTTCGGTGAAACGGGCGTCGGCCGGTCTCGCGCTCCATTTGGGCGATGGGTATTACCGGGGAGAAGCGGTGCTCGGCGAAGATCTGGTTTTGGAAAAATCACTCGAGTCGCTGAACGAGTTCGACGCGGCGAGCGGATGGGATACTCGGGTGCTCTGGATGTTCTTGGAGACGGTCATCGAGGTGAGCCGTCAGACTTCGGCGGACGGCACGCCCGCCGTGTTGGTTGAGGGTGAGTTTGGAAGCGCCGTGCTGCCCGCGGTGCCGCCGCCGACCGGCATCTCGTTCGAAGTCATCGAGCAGGTCCACACATCGGGCCCGAGTGGCATCGCAGAACATGCGCGGTTCGTGATACACACAGCGGATGCGTGGGAAGAATTCTGGAACAAGCTCAAGAGCAACACCGACCCGCGCCCGGATCTTCCGCATATCGACTTCGAGACGCATCAGGTAATCGTCGCGGCGATGGGGCAACGCTCGACCGGCGGATACGCAATCGAGATCGAGGAGATCTATGAAACCGACACGGGGATCACGGTTCTGGTCGAAGAGGTATCGCCGGGGGCGGACTGTTTTGTCACGCAGGCGTTCACCGCGCCCGTCACGGCGGTGGTTATCGCGCGCACGGATGCGACGATCTCCTTCAAAGAAGAGAAGCATACGCGAGACTGCTCTTAGCGCGCTCAAGAACGGTTTCGGAGTAGTTACGGGCGGCCCTTCGGGGCCGCTTTTTTTGGGGCCCGGCACCTTGCGTGGAGGTCAGACCCCGGAGGAGGACGTACACCTCTTCAGTCGTCTTCCGTTGTCATCGGTCGTCCTACGATGATCAATCTGTCGCCATCTGCGCAAAAAATGGCATCGCTCTTGCGGCAAGTCGAGCGACGTTGTAGAAGTTGTCGTCCGTTTCGGGCCTGACGCCTCTCGGAATGCACATGGAATCGACGGCTTGATTGACACGAAAGGAGATCGAATGACGTCCCTCTCACGATCACGGTTTTTCCTCGTTGCGGGCCTGGCAGCTACGCTTGTCTGGTCCGCGTGTTCGGATCAACGATTTACCGCTCCGGACGACCCGATCGACGGCCCCGACATTTCCATCGTCAGCACGCAGTCACTCGAGGCGGCGATGCAGGTCCAATTGCGTCACACGCAACGACTCATGGCGGTTCCTCGCGTGATCGGTACGGCTGTTGGCGTGACCGAGGACGGCCGTCCGGCAGTCAAGATTCTCGCGGCCGAGCGTGGCGCCGAGGTGCCCGATGTGTTGGAAGGGTTTCCGGTTGAGGTCATCGTGACCGGTGAGATATTCGCGCTGCCGGCGCAGGCCGATGCGCAGGCGAAGCCGACGTGTGGTAAGCCCAACCTGCCGCCCTGCCCGCCGCCATTGAACGGGAGGCACCCACGTCCGGTACCGATCGGGGTCTCAACTGGGCACCCGGCGATTACGGCCGGAACGATCGGCTCCAGGGTCACGGACGGAAGCAGCGTGTGGGCTCTGAGCAACAACCACGTCTATGCCGCAAGTAACGCTGCCTCCCTTGGCGACGCGGTGATTCAGCCGGGTACGTTCGACGGCGGGTCCAGTCCAGATGATGATATCGGGACGCTCGCGGACTTCGAGCCGATCCAATTCACGGGATGTAGCAACATCATGGATGCCGCCATTGCCGCGACGACCACGTCGTTGGTCGGTAATTCCACGCCGGCCGGCGTCGGGTACGGCACGCCGCGGTCGACGACCATCGCTCCAGCGGTCAACATGAAGGTGATGAAGGTCGGCCGGACCACCGGGTTCACCAAGGGCAACATCACCGCCGTCAATGCGACGGTGAACGTGAATTACGGCTCGCCTGGTGTCGCCTGCTTCACCGGTCAGATCGTCACCACCAACATCAGCGCCGGTGGCGACTCTGGGTCCTTGGTGGTCGTAGATGGAAAAGGGAAGAGCAAGAACGACAACCGAAAGCCGGTTGGCCTCCTCTACGCGGGCTCCTCGACGGCGACGATCCTGAGTCCCATCGACCCGGTGCTCAATCGGTTTGGGGTTACGATCGACGGAAACTGAGCAGCCCGTAGAATCAAGAATCTCGAATCGTTTGCGGCCGGGGAGTGGCGAAGGCGCTTCCCGGCCGTTTCTTTTGAGAGAACGCAATGGTAATTCGAATTCGCTTTGTCCTAATAGCTTCGAGCGTCGCAGCTGGCGCGGCAACAAACGCCTGTGCGGGGTCCGGCGGTGGCACCGAGCGACCCGAGCATCAGGAGGCGACTGTCATGGCCGATACGAGCATCATGGCCGCGCAGAAGGCGCTGACGGACAGCATCATCACCAAGCCCGGCGTGGTGGGAACCGCGATCGGACTGTGTGATGACGTCCCGTGCATCAAGGTCTATCTCGCCAGCCGGGACCGCGCGTTGCTCGAGTTGATCCCCGAGAGGTTTCGGGGGTTCACGGTCGATATCGAGGTCATGGGAGAGATCACGCCGCAGGATACGACTGATCGAGACGATTAAGCACGACTGATTCCGGCGCGCCTTCATGCTTGCGCTTGCGCGCTGGACACTTATTATCACTCCACCTCCGTGTGGTACGCGCCCTCTGCGATCGTCGGCTAGAAGAGGCACACGGCTGACGAGACCGCGGCTACCACCGAAAAAACAAGTATCAATGCAGTCAGATGTGCGGACCGGACCGACGTCAGGGTGTGAATTTCTGCGTCTTTGAAGGTACGACCAACCAAAACCCGTTAGGAGGACGAATGCTGAATCGTCGATTTACCATTCCCGCCACTGCTGCTTTGGTGGCCCTGACCTTTGTCGCCTGTCAAGACGGCGGCTTGGCGCCAGACGAGATCGAATCGCCGCAGTTTTCGGAGGCAGCCACGATGGATGGCACGTACTTCCTGACCGCGGGACGTTGGAGAGGACAACAGACCCGGGCCGTCAGGAACGCCGGCGGTACGGTAGTCTGGAGTCACGGTCGGACTGGGATGGGAGTCGCGAGGTCCGACGATCCTGATTTCTTGGACAACCTCACGGCCAGTGGAGCGTTCACCACGGC
>JBFIZG010000220.1:0-6090 GCA_041604955.1 Gemmatimonadales bacterium
CATGACCGCGGCGAACACGATCGATTCCGACCACGAAATGGGTCGGGTTCTTCGTGCTCTCGTTCAACGCGGTAACCTGAGCCCCGATGCATTGGAGGCCGCTCTCCGGGCGGCACGCACGATCGATTCGGATTTCGAAGCGGCCAGTCTCATGCTCGAGGTGACGGCGCGATACGAACTGTCGGCGGGCGCCCGTTCCGTGTTCTTCGAGGTTCTCCGGTCCATCAACTCCGATTACGAGCATGCTCGGGTCTTGCACGGCCTTCTGAAAGAGCAGTCGCTCACGGAGGCACTCGTGGCGGATCTCCTCACGTCGGCTACCGAGATCGGTTCTGATTCCGAGCTGGCCGGTGTGTTGGTGACCCTCGCGCAGCGATTCCCCATCGGCGATCGGCTCAATGCTCCGTTCATGCGAACCGTAGACTCCATCGGTTCCGCCTACGAGCGTGACCGGGTGCTGGCGGCGTTACGGAGCAGCGAGATTAGGTGACAGGTGATGGGTGTCAGGTGTCAGGTGCTAAGTAGTCGGGGGCCGGATCGAGACGGTGTGACGCGGGGACAACCTGACACCTGACACCTGAAACCTGACACCTGAAACCTGAAACCTGAAACCTGACACCTGACCCTCACACTAGCGTTTTCTTCCCTCCAGCCACAACATTCGTGGGGCTGAGATTCGCGCGGCCACACGATTGACCCTCCCCACGGAGTACTCGATGTCGACACGACGGGACTTTCTTGCGCTGTCTGCGGCGCTGGGCGGCGTCATGGGCCTCGGAGGATGGCCCATCGGCGTTCACCGCGGGAGCCTCGGACGCAGGCCTCGGCGGGCGAAGCGGATCTTGGTTCTGGGCGGGACGGGGTTCATCGGCCCACACATGGTCCGGTACGCGCTCGAGCGGGGCCACACTGTGACAATCTTCAATCGCGGCCGGACGAACACGCACCTCTTTCCGAACATCGAGAAGCTGCGGGGAGACCGGAACGGTGACCTCGAGTCTCTCAAAGGCCACACGTGGGACGTGGTCATCGACAACTCCGCCACCAACCCCAAGTGGGTTCGCGATTCCGCGCAGTTACTCAAGGGCGCGTCCGACGTCTACGTCTTTACGTCGACGCGTTCGGTCTACTCGGATTTCAGCGAGATCGGAATGGATGTGGATGGTCCCGTGCACGAGGTCGATCCAACAGCTGTCGACCGGGGGGAGCGGTTGCCGTATGGTCCGAGCAAGGTGCTGTGCGAGCTGGAGACCCGGAAAGCGTTCGGCGAACAGTCGCTGATCATGCGTCCGGGGTTGATCGTGGGTCCCGGCGACCGGACGGATCGCTTTACGTACTGGCCCGCCCGCATCGACGGGGGTGGAGAAGTGCTGGCTCCGGGAGATCCGACGGACCCGACGATGTTCATCGATGTGCGCGACCTGGCGGAGTGGTATATCCATCTCGTGGAACGAGACGTGACCGGTGTGTTCAACGTGCTCGGGCCTGAGGCGCCGTTGTCGTTTGCCGAGCTGCTGTACGGGATTAGGGCCGTGACGACATCGGTCGTGTCGTTCACGTGGGTGGATGCCGATTTCTTGGCGGCCCATGAAGTACGGCCTTATTCCGACATGCCGTGTTGGATCCCACCGAGGGGAAACCGCGCGGGGTTCCAGCGGTTCGACCTGACGCGCTCGCTGGAGCAGGGGCTCGCGTACCGTTCGCTGGCAGTCACGGCGAAGGACACGCTCGACTACCACAAGTCGCGGCCACCCGAGCGGCAAGCCGAGCTTCAGGCCGGGCTCGCGCCCGAGCGCGAGGCCGAAGTGCTCGCGGCGTGGCATGCGAGGGGGTGAGTGGCGGCTCCGTTCAACATCACGTCGCGCCGGCGCGTAGTACCGTGTGAAGGTCGCGTGTCCCAACCGTTCCCTGTTCCCAACGGAGTAAGACGCTCATGACGCTGTCACGACGCGAAGTGGTCACCATGGGTCTTGGTACCGGCGCCGCAATGCTGTTCTCGCCGGGAAGAGCCTCGGCGAGTGCGAAAGACGGGCAAACGGCGCCCCTCATCATGCGCACGGTTCCCTCATCGGGCGAACGGCTTCCGGCCGTGGGTATGGGCACCCGACAATTCTCGAACCCCGCCGACGAACTGATCCCCACGCTCAAAGAGGCGGTTCGCACGTTTGCGGCCCGGGGAGGCAAGGTGGTCGATACCTCGCCGAGTTATGGGCGGGCCGAAGTCATCTTCGGAAACATCATCGGAGAGTTGGGAATTCAAGATGATCTGTTTCTCGCCACGAAGATCAGCGTGCGCGGCGAGAATCAGCGGCAGGTGGGAATCGACCAGATGCAGGGATCGCTGGCGCGGATGCACACCGACACCATCGACTTGATGCAAGTCCACAACATTCGTGATTTCGATACGCAGTGGCAGAACGTGTTGGAGTGGAAGGAGCGGGGGCGCGTCCGGTATGCCGGCATGACCACGTCGAGCGTCAGGCAGTACGACGAGTTTGCACGTCTCATGGAGACAACGCCTCTGGATTTCGTTCAGCTCGATTACTCGCTCGGGCAACGCCGCGCCGAGGAGCGCCTTCTGCCTCTCGCGTTGGACCGTGGGATCGCCGTGCTCGTGAACTTGCCGTTTGGACGGGGCCGGCTCTTCCGGCGGGTGGGCGAACGTCCCCTTCCCAACTGGGCAGCAGAGATCGACTGCACGAGCTGGGCGCAGGTGTTTCTCAAGTTCATCATCTCGCACCCAGCGGTGACCTGCCCGATTCCGGGAACGGACAAGCCCGAGTACGCGATCGACAACCTTCGGGCGGCCACCGGGAATCTGCCGGATCAGTCATTGCGTCGGAGGATTGCCGACTTTTACGACGGATTGCCGCAGGCCTAACCAGTCGGCTCGTAGCCCAAACATGTGCCATCAGTGAAGACCGAACGCGCTCCGGGACTGGCCGTCACGGTTCTTCAGCGGGCCGTCGACGTGCGTCGCGAAGAGATCGGTGCGCTCCTGATTTCGGGCGCGTACTTCTTCTGTATCCTCTCCGCGTATTACGTCATTCGGCCCATCCGAGATGAAATGGGCGTTGCGGGGGGCGTCCGCAACATTCCCTTGTTGTGGACGGGGACGCTGGTGGTGATGCTTCTCGTTAATCCCTTGTTCGCCGCCCTCGTCATGAAGCTTTCCCGCAAGCGGTTTGTCTCGATCACCTACCGCTTCTTCATGGTGAACCTCGTCATTTTCTTCGTGGTGTTGAAAGTCGTGCCGGCGGACCAATCCGTTTGGGTCGGGCGTGCGTTCTACGTGTGGACGAGTGTGTTCAACCTGTTCATCGTCTCCGTGTTCTGGGCGTTCATGGCGGACGTCTTCCGTCTCGAGCAAAGCAAACGTCTGTTCGGCTTTATTGGGGCAGGAGGCACGCTCGGCGGACTGATCGGCGCGTCGATTACCGCGTTTCTGGTAGAGCTCGTGGGTCCGGCAAATCTCTTGTTGGTGTCCGTCCTGTTACTCGAACTCGGCGTCTTGTTCGTTCGGAAGCTGTCGAGTCTGGTTGCCAACTTGAGCCGTGTGGGAGGAAGCGGCGAATCGCCGGAGCAACCGATTGGCGGTGGGGTGCTCGCCGGCATCACGCACGTGTTCCGTTCTCCATATCTCCTCGGGATCTGCGCCTACATGTTGCTGTTCACCATCGCGGCCACGGTGCTGTACATTCAACAACTCGAAATCGTCGAGCGCTACGTTTCGGACAGCGCGTCGCGCATCAGCGTCTTTGCGAAGATCGATTTTGCCGTAAATGCGCTCACACTCCTGACCCAATTGTTCGTGACCGGCCGGATCATCAAACTCTTGGGTGTGGCCGTCACGCTCACACTCCTCCCGACGGTCTGCATATTCGGTTTCGCCACGCTGGGGTTTGCGCCGACGCTCGCCGTATTGGTGGTATTTCAGGTGTTGCGGCGCGCAGGGAACTTTGCCGTGGCGCGACCGACGAGGGAGACCCTGTACACGGTCGTGGACCGCGAGGACAAGTACAAGGCGAAGAGCTTCATTGACACGTTTGTCTACCGGGGCGGCGATCAGATTGGTGCCTGGTCGTACAGCGGATTGGGTGCGCTTGGATTGGGTTCGGCGGCGATTGCGTTTGCCACCGTGCCGGTCGCGGGAGTGTGGCTGATCGTGGGATACTGGCTGGGTCATCGGCAGGGCATCTTACATCGACGGCAAACACCGGTTCCGGCCCCGCACCCGGCTACGACGTAGCGGGCATATCGGTTCGACGCCGGGTTTCGCGATCGCTCAGATCGCCCCATTGGAGCTTGTCCCGTACACGCTCGAAGAACCCTTCCTTGCCAAGACGAACGAGCCTGAGCTGCCAAGACTTGCGGGCGATGACGATGTGCGACCCGGGCCCGAGATTGGTGCCCACCTGTCCGTCGTACGACACGAGTACCTCATCGGTATACGGAGCCACAGGCTCGATGCGAATCGTGGCGCCGCCCGGTACGACGATCGGTCGCACCGCCAACGTGTGGGGACAAATGGCGGTGATCACGAGGGCGTCCACCGTCGGCACGACAATGGGCCCGCCGGCGCTCAGTGAATAGGCCGTCGAGCCGGTCGGGGTCGCAACGATGATCCCGTCGGCGCTGTATTGCCCGATCTCTTCGTCGTCGACGTGCACGACCGCCTGGATGACTCGTGCGACGCCCGCCTTGTGTACCACGACGTCGTTGAGTGCGAACTCACCCATCTGTTCTCGACCGTTGGGAACCACGATAGTGGTTCCCAACGTATGTCGGGGTTCGACCACGTACTCGCCGCGCACAAACGCCTGAACCGCGCGGTCGAGCATGGCGGGCGTGG
Organism: Gemmatimonadales bacterium; assembly: GCA_041604955.1. Taxonomy (GTDB): domain Bacteria; phylum Gemmatimonadota; class Gemmatimonadetes; order Gemmatimonadales; family GWC2-71-9; genus JBFHWR01. Next base: position 4,853 of record JBFIZG010000220.1, read on the forward strand.
CCGTCGTGAGGAAGCCGACTCGCCCGAGATTCACACCCATGACGGGAATCGCGAGCGAGCCAAGAACACGGGCGCCGCGGAGCAGGGTCCCGTCGCCGCCAAACGTCATGAGGAGGTCGATCGGCGGCTGAGCGGCGACGTCCAGTTCCTCGGGCGGATGCGGCCATGAATCGATGAGCGCGGATTCGGTCGAGAGGTCTACGCGGTGCCGTGCGGCAACGTCTTCGAGCCGCGCCAGCACGTCGCGAAGATCCGGGTATCGCGGATTGCCGATGATGCCAAATCTCATGGGCTGCGTGTCGAGGCTCGTCAGTAGATGGTTGCCAATCGTGTCGCAAAACGGTGCCGACGTGCGAACGGGACCAACGTTCGCACCCCGCGGCCGGTGGGTCAAGCAGGTCGCGTACGCTGTGCCCCGGTCCCTTCAATCGGATCGCTGGTCGCGATAACTTAGGGCGGTGTCAAACCGATTGAATCCACTAGGTCTGAGCACCGGCAGACATCGGACAGCCACCATGCTGCTGGTGCTGCTCGTCAGTGCATGCGCGCCAGCCGTCATCCCCCCGACAACGGGTCCATCGACCGTCATTCTCATCAGTATCGATGGTTTTCGGTGGGACTATCTCGAGCGGGCCGAGACGCGGCACCTCGACCGACTGGTACGGTCGGGTGTGCGGGCGGAACGTCTCGTGCCGGTGTTTCCAACGCTGACGTTTCCCAACCACTACACGATCGTCACCGGGCTGTATCCCGTGGAGCACGGCATCGTGGCGAACACCATGTACGATCCCGCTTTTGATGCGTCCTTCCGTATCTCCGACCGAGACGCCGTTGGTGACGGCCGATGGTGGGGTGGGGAACCGATCTGGGTGACCGCACAGAAACAGGGAATGACGGCGGCGTCGTTCTTCTGGCCCGGGTCCGAGGCGGAGATCAACGGCTACCGACCGACCTATTGGAAGCAGTACGACGAGACGATCCCGGCGAAAGACCGGGTTGCTCGAGTGCTGGAGTGGTTGGACCTCCCGGCGGGCGAGCGGCCGAGCTTCATCACGCTGTACTTCGAGGACGTGGACCATGTCAATCACGATGTCGATCCTGAGTCGTCACCGCTCATCAGGGAGGCCATCCAACGAGTCGACGCTCACATCGGGTCGTTGCTGCGCGGACTCGATGAGCGGGGCGTCACCAGGCAGACTGACATCATCGTGCTGTCCGACCATGGCATTACCGCACGC
>JBFIZG010000221.1:0-6085 GCA_041604955.1 Gemmatimonadales bacterium
ATGCCGACAGCCGCTCGATCGACGGAGAATTGCGTCAACTCGAGCGCCTGTTCCCGACGCTTCCGCTCCGTGATGTCCTCGGCTATTCCCGTGAACACCTGCCGGGTACTCGCACGCTCGGCGATGGGGAACCCGCGATCACGGATCCAACGAATGGACCCGTCCGGTTTCCGGATACGATACTCTTCTTCCGTGTATTCGCCCGCGATCTGCCGCTGCATGGCGCCCGTGGCGCGTTCCCGATCGTCTGGGTGAATTGCTTCGAGCCACGAAGTGGGATCGGCGTAGAGGCTGTCACAAGACCTGCCGGTCACTTCTTCGTAGGAGGGACTGACGTACAAAACACGCTGCCCGGGCTCGGCCATCCAAAAGATCTCGCGAATGTTCGTGGCGAGTTGCCTGAACCGCCACTCACTCTCCCGTATCGCCGCGTCTGCGCGCTTTCGCTCGGTGATGTCCTGAGCAAAGCTGCACAGATACTCGGTATTGCCGAACCGCATGTAGTTGACCGACACTTCCGTTGGAAACGTGGTCCCATCCTTCCGCCGATGCTCGGACTCGATCACCAAGTGCGGTTCGCGCCGCAGGCTGTCCATGTAAGTCGCGAATCGCTCTTCGTCGAGATGCGTGACGAAATCGAACAGCGTCATCTGCTCGAGCTCGTCCGACGTATAGCCGAGCGCCGAGACCGCCGCGTCGTTGACATACACGAGTCGCGCATCCACGGCATCGATCCAGTACACCGCGTACGCGGCCCGGTCGACCGACGTTTGCGTGAGCTGCAACGCCAGTTCTCTGTGTTTCCGTTCGGTGATATCCTCGGCGATGCCCGTAATAAGCCGCGGTTCCCCCGCCGAAGCCGAAACCGGGTATCCACGATCCCAAATCCATCTTTCTGTACCGTCGGGACGGGATATGCGGTACTCCACCTCCGCGAACTCGCCATCCCACCATTGCTCCAACGCATCCTTGACGCGTTCCCGGTCCTCGGGATGCACCCACCGAAGCCACCCGCCGGGAATCCCATACGCAGCCGCAATCGGACGGCCCCAGATTTCCTCGTATGCCGGGCTCAAATAGTGGAGACCTTTCCCGGCTTCGGCGATCCAGAAGACCTCGCGAATGTTCGTGGCGAGCTGTTGAAACTTCCACTCGCTCTCGCTCTCGCGCTCACTGTCTTCGACACGTCGTCGCTCGTTCACTTCGGAGGAGACCGCCGAGCGCTTCACTGCGGTATCCGCTCCCTGCCGCCCCGAGAGAGCTTCAAGTTCTGTTTGCGCGCGTGCGAGTGATGCCTCCGCCTGCTTCCGCTTGGTGATGTCGACGCGGGACCCGACGTATCCCTGCAACTCGTCGCTCGGACCGAATCGCGGCACGCCGGTGTCCAGCACCCAACGATACTCGCCGTCGTGCCGTAAACAGCGGTACTCGATGGAAAACACTTGACGGGAGCGGACGGCGGCACGGACGATCTGGCGACACCGTTCCCGATCCTCAGGGGACAAGGAGTCCGCCCATCCGTCACCCAATTCCTCAGCCTCCCGCCGCCCCGTGAAATCCAACCACGCGGGCGCGACGTACGTGCGGGATCCGTCGGCGTCGGCGAGCCACGCCATCCCAGGGACTGAATCGAGCAACGCGGGAAGCTCGGCCACGGCCATGGCGATCTCGATCGTTGCCTTGTGGTGTCCAGGAACGTCAGTCATTCTTGAATGTCTCCACTTTCAGGGCTGGGTGCCTCGGGCTGACGAGACCTGGAGGGCGGGGACGGAGACAAGTGGGGGAGGCCTCCCGACGCGCGTCAACACCAACGGCCACAGAATACAACTCTCGTCCGCAGCGTCAAGCGCTGGGTGTGTAATGATCTGATTCGAGTCGAAATGGTCAGTTTCGGCCGGCCGGCGCCCCGAAAGGGTACAGTTCGGCGATCGGTGCGTATTGGTAATCCAGCGCATCCAGCGCCGTCGTGCCCACGTAGGGGCCGGGCGCGTCCACGATGAAGATCGACTTCGCGTACCCCGTCTCATCGAACCCCCTTCGGAAGTGCGCCCGTGACTTGACGACGAAGACGTCGTACTCGTCTGGCTCGATCGGCCCGATGCGAAGCGTCTCGGGATACATGATCTGCGTGTAGGCGGGCGTGAGCACAAGCATGTTGTTGGTACCGAACTCGATGGCCGCGACGCGCTCGTACCCGAATCCCGGTCCCACGTACGCTACCGTACCGTCGATCCGGACCGGCGACCCGCTTCCAGGGCCCGCGAACCCTCCCACCGCCATCGCAAACGGGTCACCGGGCTTGGCATCCGCCAACGCCTCGAGCGCACGTTCGTCTCTCAATGTCCCGTAGAGAAAGTTCTCCACACCCTGTTCGATGAGCTGCTGCAGAATGTGTGTCGCGTCGCCACTCCGGTCGCTGTAGTCCCCGATTGCCACGGGTGTGGTCCCCGCGGCAATCGCCTGCCGCACTTGCCTCACCGCCGCCGGCGGCTTGGGGAACGTACCGCTCGCAAACGACTCCCGCACCCGCCACATGTAGTCGGACATGTCATCCGCAATTCGGTCCGCCAGCTCCTGGTCGTTGTTCGTGATCGCGATCGCGGTCGCGCCGACGTCTGGAACGTCAGACCACGGGTACCCAAAGAAGACGCTCACATACACGTCATCCTCCCGGGCCTCCCAACGCCGCGCGCGTTCCATGATGTCCATCGCCGGGGACTGACCCGTCCACTGCAACACGGTGGCCGTGATGATGCCGGGTTTCCGAACGGCCGCCGTCGGTGTGAAGTCGCCGCGCATGGTGCGAATCAACATTCGCGCCGCGCGTTCGCCCTGGATGTAACTGTCGTAGTGGGGAAACCGCTTGACGACGAAGGCCATGTCCGCCCACTCCAGAAACTCCGCGTCTTCGTTCCCATGGAGATCGAAAGTTCCCACGATCGGGACGTCGGGACCGACAACCTCCCGCACCCGTTTCGCAATTTCCGCTTCCGGCCTGGGGACGTTTCGAACTGCCATGGCGCCGTGGAGCGCGAGATAGACACCGTCCACCGGCAGGTTCCGCCGGAGGTCGGCCAGGATCAGGTCCATGAAGTGATCGAAGGCCTCCTCTGTGTTCCAACTGGCAGACGATCCGCCAAACACCTCGTCCGGCGACTCGAGCCCGATCAGCTCCACGTTACGGTACTCGCGCGCGCGCGCCACGAACCCGCGGATGTAGCTCCCCCCCTCCAACACCTCGTCCCCCTTGAGCGTGGGTCCTAAACGGGTCCAGCGCTCGACATCGGTGTCCCCACCGGGACAGAACGTACAGGTCTCGTGCTGGAACTTGACGACCGCGACGCGAAAGCGATCTCCGGCTGCCGCGGTCCGGCCTACACGCCAGAGCACAAACCCCATCACGAGGATCGCCGCAATCAGCATCACCCGTTTCATGTCTATTTCCCTCACGCGTCTGTGGAATGCCCGTACGAAGGTAGACCGGGAATCCATGCCCCGCGAGTGCCGAGAGAGGCCCCCCAGCAACGGGTGCGAAACCCAATCGTCTGGATCCCGTAAGAGAACCGGGGACGTCACTCGTTAACAAAAACTCCAAATTCAGGGCTCGAATCGTGCAAACCCATCTCGTCTGTTGCGCTGCACCACTCCTGCTCCTCGCCGGATCACCGGTCTCGGCACGCCAAATCGACGACTTCGAGACTCAACTCGAGTCACGCGTGCTAGCATTGATGGAATCCGCCCACTTGCCCGGCGTTTCGGTTGGGATCGTGCACGGCGACAGCTTGATATTCGCGAAGGGCTTTGGTGTCGCGAACCGCGCAACAGGAGAGCCAGTAACTCCGGAGACCATGTTTCAGATCGGTTCCACCACCAAGTCGTTTACGACGACGCTCCTCGGCATGCTGCTCGAACGTGGCACCCTCTCGCTCGACGACTCCATCACCAAGCACCTGCCTCCGGACGTGTCGGTCCCGGCATCGGCCGACCGCACACCGATCACCGTTCGGCATTTGGCTTCACATACGTCGGGACTGCCACGCCAACCACCAACGCTCCGCCGCGCGCACGGCGATTATCCCGTGTTGGCGTTCACGCACTTCGAATTGTACCAGAGCCTAGCCGGCGCGACACTGTCGTTTCCGGTGGGGAGCCGGTTCGACTATTCGAATTTCGGGTTTGCCGTCTTGGGACACGTCCTCGAGCGCGTCACCGGACTACCCTACGAAGTGCTCGTCATGCGGGAGATCTTCCAACCGCTCGGCATGCGGTCCAGCACGGTAACGATCTGGCCGCGATTCGAGAAACGTCTCGCGCGACCGTACTATTACAACGACCAAACCGGCCAGCTCGAGGACTACACACCGTGGGATCTCGAAGCGATGTCCCCAGCGGGTGGCATCTCGTCCAGCGTGTTCGACCTGGCCAAGTACCTCGCGTTCCAGTTTTCGGCCACCGGAAACGTGAAGGCCATGCGCGACGGTGTGACGCGGCTTTCCGCGACTCAGGAATACGGCATGGGATGGATCATCTCGGAAGCCGATGGAATCGGAACGACGATCGGACACGGCGGTGAGGTCGACGGATACACGTCGTATCTGGAATTCGCTCCCGAGCACGATGTCGGAGTCATCATTCTCGCCAACGCGGGCGATGGGCCGCTCGGTACCGTCGGTGAGTGGATTTGGCAGCGAGTGGCACGTGACGAGGGACCGCGTTCACCTTGACGCCACCGACGTCGACCCATAACAAAGAGCGACATACGGAGACCGCGGGGAGAAAGCCATGAAACGGACGCGCAACACGGGCATGCAAACTCGGCAGGCTAGGGGGCAGATGATGCAAATCGATCGTACGCTCGGGATCCGAAAGGTCGTGCTCGGACTGATCCTCACGGTGGTATCGGCAACACCGGCATTGGCACAGACCGGCAACCGCTACCCCGGAGAAACGTGGATGCGGTACGCGACCGCCGAAGAGGCCGGGTTCGACGACGCCAAGCTCCGAGCCGCGAAGGACACCTGGGAGACGCTTCCTTCATCCGCGTTCATGGTGATCGCTGACGGCGCGGTGGTCGCCGCGTGGGGCGAAGTCGAGCGACGCTTCATGTGTCACTCCGTACGCAAGAGTTTTCTCTCGGCACTGTATGGCGTGTACTGGGATCGGGGCGAGATCGAGTTGAACAAGACGTTGGCCGATCTCGGCATCGACGACGAGCCGGACCCGCTGCTCGAGACCGAGAAACGCGCGCGCATCCTGGATCTCTTGAAGGCGCGGTCCGGCGTGTTTCATCCGGCCGCATACGCGGGCCGCACCGATTCACGACCGCGGGGAAGCGAAGGTCCCGGTCGCTACTTCGCGTACAACAACTGGGACTTCAACACGCTGGCCACGATACTCGAGCAGGAGACCGGCGCGGACGTGTTCGAAGCGTTCGACGAACACTTCGGCAACCCGCTCGGCATGGAGGACTGGCGACTTTCAGACGGTTACTACCATTACGAACGCGACAAGTCCAAGTATCCCGCGTACCCGTTCCGCATGTCCGCCCGCGACGCCGCCCGCTTCGGATTGCTCTTTGCGCGAGACGGCATATGGAAGGGACGACGGATACTCTCGGAACAGTGGGTTCGCCGAAGTTCCGCCCTCTATTCCATCGACAGCGAGATCATGGGGTACGGCTTCATGTGGTGGGTGCTCCGGGAGCCTCGCTTCGCCAAGCACGGCATGTATGCGGCGCTCGGCGTCGGCAACCAAATGATCGCCGTGTTGCCCAAGAGCGACCTGGTGATCGTGAACCGCGCCAACACCTATGATGGCGAAGGCACGCCACTGGCGCCGCTGCTCGCGCTCATCGAGCAGGTACTCGACGCGCGGACGTGTGCTCCGGCAGCGAACCCGGCACTCGCACCGCTCGAAGTGGGCTATGACCCCAAGATGACGCGGGTAGAGTCAGACCAGCTCACGAAGTTCGTGGGCGAGTGGGACTTCCCACCCGCGCCTCTCGGTTTGCAAGCTCGCGGAAAAATCCAGATCAGCGCCGAACGAGATCACCTCGTCTTCGTTTCACCCGGCGCCGGCACGTTCA
>JBFIZG010000222.1:0-6072 GCA_041604955.1 Gemmatimonadales bacterium
CTCCCCGTCTCCCCGTCTGCCCGTCTGACCGTCTGACCGTCTTACCATCTTACCATCTTACCGTCCTACCGTCTGCCCGCCTTACCGCCTTACCGCCTTACCGCCTTACCGCCTTACCAGCATTTGACTAGTCTGACTAGTTTGTATAGGTTTGCTTCATGCGTCGGATCGTGTATTCGCTGTATGAGGCGAAAGCGAAATTCTCAGAGATCATTCGCCGGGTGCGTGAGGGGCGGACCGTAACCGTCTCCTACCGTGGCGAGCCGGTTGCCGAGATTCGCCCCCTCGCCGCTGGCTCTGATGGACCCGCCCGTCGGCTCAGCATGCTGCGAGGTCGAGGGGTCATCGTCCCTGCAGAGAAACGACAGGGTAAGCTGCGCGCCGTCGCGCGGAAACCCGGGGCGCTCAAGCGGTTTCTGCGCGATCGGGACGCGTGAACCGCGTCGCGTACGTCGATACCTCCTGTCTGGTTGCCATCGCGTTCGGCGAGCGGGGCGGGTCCGCTCTAACCCGGCGCTTGGGGCAATTCGAGGAGCTGGTATCGTCCAATCTGCTCGAGGCTGAGCTTCGGGCGTCGTTCGCACGGGAGAAGGTGTCGACCGACGCCGAGCTGCTGAGCGAGATCAGCTGGATTCTCCCCGACAGGCCGCTCAGTCGTGAGATCACCATCGTCTTGTCCGCCGGGTATGTGGGTGGCGCCGACCTGTGGCATCTTGCGTGCGCACTCTTCCTCGTCGAGAGCCCGAGAGATCTGCCATTCATCACGCTCGACGAGCGGCAGGCCACCGTTGCTGAGCGGCTTGGGTTTCCGGGGTGATCGATGCGCGGTAGAAGAGGCGAGGGGAGAACGACGGGCGAGGTGGCTTGAAGCGAGCGGTCGCTTCAGCGACATCAGCCGAGCCGCGGCTTGAGCCGCGAGCAACAAGACGCGCGATGTCTGACACCTCTCAATGGGAAAGAGAGCCACGATGCTCGAGTCAATGACCCCAATCGTCTTCGTCGACGAGATCGAACCGTGCCTCGGTTTTTGGACCGATCGACTTGGATTCGAAGCGACCGTCGAGGTCCCGCACGGGGACAAACTTGGCTTTGTCATCCTTTCCGGCCACGGGAAAGAGGTGATGTACCAGAGTTGGGCGAGCATCGCCGACGATTTACCGCCGCTGGCGGATCCGCCGCGACAATCCGCCACGACCCTGTACGTGAAGGTGCCCGACCTCGAGGCCGTGAAGGCAAAGTTGGGCGACCTCGAGCTGATCGTCCCCGAGCGCACCACGTTCTACGGTGCACGGGAACTCTGGGTTCGCGCACCGTGCGGCACGGTGGTGGGGTTTGCAAAACATGGGGGGTGAGAACGTTCAACGCTCAACGTCCAACGTCCAACGCACCCAGACTCAACCTTCAATGATGAACGTTCGTTGAATGTTGAACGTTGGAAGTTGAACGTTCATGGCCGCCCCCTTGCGTAGTTAGATTCCTGCCATGTCTCCCCCAGCCGCCGTCCTCCTCATGGCCTACGGCACCGCGCTGTCCCTCGACGACGCGGACATTCGAGCATTCCTCCGGCACATCCTGCAGTTCTATCGTGACACCGACCCGACCGATGAAGAAGTAGAGAACCTCAGGCATCGCCTGGAAGCCGCGGGGGGGTCGCCGCTGTACGAAATCACCGAACGGATTGCACGAGCCGTCCAATATCGACTCGATGCGGCTTCCCCTGACGGCTTCGTGGTCCGCACCGCCATGAAGCACTCGCCGCCGTTCATACCGGATGTCGTGCGGGACATCGCGAAGCAGGGGCATTCCCGGGCCGTCGGCGTGGCCCTGGCACCGTTTGGCTCGCGGCTGAGTACCGACGGGTACCATCGGTTGATCTGGGAGACGAACGACGCGGCCTACAGTCCGATCGAGTGGAGCATGGCGCAAGACTGGAACCTGCATCCGTCGTTTCTCGATCTGTGGGAAGCGTCGATTCGGCGCGCGCTCTCGACCATGCCAACCGATACGCTGGTGATCTTCACCAATCACAGTCTCCCGGAACGGATCACTGACTGGAACGATCCCTATCCAGTCAACTTTCACGCGACCGCTCGAGCGCTTGCAGAGCGACTCGAGGGGGTGACGTGTGCGACGGCGTACCAGAGTGCCGGCGGTGGCAAACAGGCCTGGCTCGGCCCCGACGTGAAGGACGTGATCGACGAGTGGTGTGCCAGCGGCCACGAAAGCTTCCTGGCGGCGCCGATCGGGTTTCTCATGGATCACCTGGAAGTCAGCTACGACCTGGACATCGAGGCAAAGGCGCATGCTCAAAAACTTGGGGCGAAGCTGGAGCGCACGGAGATGCCGAGTGACGATCCGCGTTTTGTCGAGATGTTGGTTGACGTTATACGACGGAATGACGGAATGACGGGGCCGCCTTCGGCGGAACGTTCAACGTCCAACGCTCAACGTTCAACATCGAACGATTGACCGTAACGGATTGGACTGAGCCGCGAGTCGCAAGCGAGGCGTCCTGCTGCCTGCTCCCGTTGGATGTTGGATGTTGGATGTTGGACGTTGGATGTTGAACGTTTGACCTCGTCGTGACCCCCCTCACCGTATTCCTGCTCAAAAATCCCCTAATTGAATGACTGCTATTTAGGAAAGCCATGTCCACTCAAGCGGCGACCGTGACCTCCCGATGCTAAGAACGGCACGCATCCTTCGCCAATGCATGCAGTTGTGCAGCCCGTCGCATGCAAGCCGCTGCACGGCGGGCACCCATCGTCCGTGTAACTCATTGTGGCGCAGAGGGTTGTGATCCGGCACGTCGTGTGCATTTCGAGCATGCGAAACGGCAGACGGAGCCGAAGCATGAGCCACCAGGTGAAGACAAAAAACGGATTCTCGGTCTTGGAACTGATCACGACGATGACCATGGGCGGCATTCTCGTCATGATCACACTTCCGGCTTCCGGAACCATGGTAGAGCGCTCGAAGCTCACGGCGGCCAAGCGGCAATTCATGTCGGCCTACAACATGGCCAAGGCAGCGGCTCGCCGGCATCGGGGAATCGCCGAACTGCACATCGATCAAAGTGCCGGCACGTTCTGGGTCGAGCTGGACCCCGGGGTCGTCGGCGGAACCAGAGATACCGTTGGCGGCATCCGCCACGTGACGGGTAGCGGGCGGCAAGCACGGTCACACGACGCATCGCTCTCGAGCAATCGTTCGCTCGTCTGTTTTGACGCACGCGGAATCACTACGACGCGGGGCTCCTGTCAGGCGGGCGACCTCTTCGTGGTGATCACCGTCAACGGACGAGCGGATACACTGAGAACAACGGCGATGGGACAACTGTTGCGACGAGAGACAGCGGAAGCGCTCACTCCCTAGTCCTGACGATGGGGCCTGCGCCGACAGTAGAGGCGGTGGAAAGAACATGAAAACAACGACGCAACAGCTTCAGAACGCGAAAGGCATTTCCCTCGTGGAGATCTTGGTCGCGCTGACCACGTTCGCGATGGGACTCATGGCGCTTGGCCAGCTGGCCTTTCAGGCGAGCAAGAGTATTCGGCAGGGCGGTTCACAGATGACGGAATGGGCCGTCGTTCAGCAAAAAATGGATTCGCTTACGTCTCTGGGCTGGGCAGCGCTGGATGGAGAATCGGGTAGTGAGACGGTTCAAGGCAAGACGGTTTCCTGGGTCGTCACCGGGACCGATCCGCGGGTGATCACCGTGACGGTGCCACGCGGTAGAGTGAGCGACAAGTTCGTCACCTACGTGGCGCAGTGAGCTGGGGCAAATGCATATGACTACGACAGACCAACGCGGTTTCACGCTGGCAGAACTGTCAGTCTATATGGTTGTGGCTTCGTTTGTGTTCATTGCGGTCTACGGATTGTTCATCTCTCAGTCACGGCAATACCGGGGACACGCGGCAACGCTCGAAGTTCGCGAGACGTTGCGCGGTGGCGTGGAACTCCTCGCCGGCGAGCTTCGGAGTGTCGGTGCCGATCGAGGAGATCTCCAGGTCATGGCGCCACAACTCTTGAGGGTTCGATCGGTGTATGCCGCCGGCGACGTGTGCGTGGTGAATGGGCCCAAGGACAAGTACGGCGTCTGGGCGCCTCAGGGAAACTTCGAGAAACTGCACGCAGGGGACAGCGCCCTGGTGTATGTGGATGCAACGGGGTGGACTGCCATGCAACTCGATTCCATTTGGGATAACCCGGTGCCGGCTGGTGTACCGAACTGCGACTGGCCTTCGGCGCCGCGACCAGAACTGGCGGTCGAAGTCACGCCGATTGGCGCCGGGAACGGGGAAACCGGTTCGTTACTCCAGCTCTTTCGGAGCGTCGAGTACGGCCTGCACAGTGCCGGCGGGCGTTGGTGGCTCGGGCGCAAGCAGTGGGATGAGGCGGATTACACCCTGCTCGCCGGACCACTCCGCGCGCCCAGTGACAGCGGACTCCAGTTCCGCTACTTCGACGCGGCGGGCGCAGAGACGGCCGTGCCCAGCGAGGTGGTGCGAGTCGAAGTCCAACTTCGCAGTGAAAGCCAGGACTCCGAGAACCCGAAGCAAGGGCTCGTGAGTACCGTGATCGGATTACGAAACTAGTTGCGCAACGTGAGAAATGAGGCTGTTGGAATGTGGGAGTTAACCAGAGCACGAGTAGAGGGTCGGGAAGCGGGATTCGCGCTTCCGACGGTATTGTTGACACTCGTTGTGTTGGCGGTGTTGGGGATGGGCGCATTCACGGTTGCGCGGGACGAGTTCAAGTCAGCTGACTGGATGCGTGAGTCGTCCATGACGATGTACGCTGCCGAGGCCGGCGTCAATCATGTCTTTGCCACGTGGATCACGAACGACTACGGCGCTCTGATGCAGAACCCGGGTGACTCTGCCGATTTGGGTTGGATCACGATTCCGGAGAACAACGCGAGCTTTCACGCGGTGCTGCGTCGGATTGATAATGGGACGGGCGATAAGAAGTATACGGTCGGAGTGACAGGTCGTGGTCAGAACGCCAGCACGGGTATCAGGCGAACGATTGTAGCACAGGCGCGGGAGAGTGGGGGCGGCGGGGGCGGCGCGTTTCCGTATACGATAATGGTAGCCGACAAGACCAAATCGTCAGGCGGCATCATCAACGGTGACGTGCGGTCTAACGATGAGATCACAACTGGCGGTGGTGGCATCACAGGGAATGCTACAGCGAGTGGAACAGTATCAGACCACTCCTTGGTCGGTGGCACGGTGACCGAGGGCGCACCGCAATTGCCATTGGACACGATTCCATGCCCGCCTCAACCGTACGGGCCCGATCTTATCGGGACTGACCACACGTTTGATCCTGTCAAGGGGATATGGAAGCTGAGTGGCGGAACTGCAACCATGCCGGGCGGAACGTACTTCTTCAATGAGTTCATTACGAGTGGAAGCAGTGCCATCCAAATCCCTGTGGGTGAGACGGTGATCCTGTACATCGAGAAGACGCTCAAGACGTCGGGAAGCGGGTTTGTGAACCCGGCGCCCAATACTGCAGACAATATGCAAGTGTATCAGTGTGGGAGCCTGACCGGCGCTTGGACGTTCACGGGGCCAAGCACGATTCACATGGGCATCTATGCACCGTTAAGCAAAATCACTATGTCGGGGGGCGGTGACCGATACGGGAACTTTGTGGCGTGGCAGTTCGATAAGAGTGGAGGTGGGAATCTATACTTCGAGCCCAGCCTCACGCAGCATTTTGCTGGTAGCGGCGGTACACCAACTGTCACACGCGTCGCCAATTCGTGGTGGGAGGTGCAGTTCTAGAATAGACGGTAAGACGGTAAGACGGAATGACGGAAAGGGTCATACCGCCATACCGCCATTCCGTCATTCCGTCTTTCCGTCATTCCGTCTTTCCGTCATCCCGTCTGTCTATCGTATTTCCGCACTCAAACCAATCACATACTGCGGACCCGCGGGAAAATTCCTCCCGCTCAACGGTAGCCGGACGCCAAGCTCCGTCCACACCGGTTTTTTGATCTCAAATCCGCCGCCCAACTGAAGCGTCACAATCCGCCGTTTCGTCGCGGTCTCC